>DATGHJ010000117.1:0-2974 GCA_035308085.1 Trinickia sp.
GTAGATGTCGACGTGCACGAGAATCCGTTGCACGCCGATACAGCTCTGCCCCGACTGATAGTACGCGCCGAACGCGAGGCGCTCGACCACGTAGTCGAGCCGGTCGTGCTGATCGCCGTCGACGATCGCTGCGGCGTTGCCGCCCAGCTCGAGGATCACCTTCTTCTTGCCCGCCTTCTTCTTGAGTTCCCAGCCGACCGCGGGCGACCCGGTGAAGGACAGCAGCTTGAACCGCTCGTCGGTGGTAAAGAGGTCCGCGCCGTCGCGATGCGCGGGCAGGATCGAGAACGCGCCCTCCGGCAAGTCGGTTTCCGCAAGGATCTCGCCCATGATCAGCGCGCCGATCGGCGTGCGGCTCGCGGGCTTCAGCACGAACGGGCAGCCGGCCGCGATCGCGGGCGCCACCTTGTGCGCCGTGAGGTTCAGCGGAAAGTTGAACGGCGAAATGAACGAGCACGGCCCGATCGGCACGCGTTTCACGTAGCCGTGATAACCCCGCGCGCGCGGCGATATCTCCAGATTGAGGATCTCGCCGTCGATTCGCACCGCCTCCTCGGCGGCGACCTTGAACGTATCGATCAGGCGCGTCACCTCGCCTTTCGAATCGTTGATGGGCTTGCCGGCCTCGATGCACAGCGCCATCGCCAGCTCGTCGAAGCGCTCGCGAAAGCGCTTCACGCAGTGCTCGAGCACCGCCTGGCGCGCGTACGGCGGAAATTCGCGCAGCGCGTGCTGCGCGCTGACCGCATGGCCGATCGCGGCGTCGATGGCCTTGGCATCCGCCATGGCGACGCGGGTCGCGACTTCGCCGCTGAATTTGTCGGTGACTTCGAGGTCCGTATTGGCCTCGACGGGCCGGTTCGCGAGGTAGTACGGGTAAGTCTTCTGCAACATGACTCGTTCTCCTTGGCGCGGTGCGCGTGACTGGGCATAACCAGGCGTGGCCGAGCGCCATGACAGCCCGGCCGCGCGCTGGCCTCAAATCGTCAAAGCGGCGCTCAAGCGCTTGATCTCGCGGTTGAGCACTCGCTCGTTGTCGGAGTAGTCGATCGGCACGTCGACCAGATGCACGCCGGGCGTCGCGAAGCATTCACGCATCAGGGGCGCGAACGCGTCCGCCGATTCGACGCGATGCCCTTGCGCGCCGTAGCTCTGCGCATAGGCGACGAAGTCCGGGTTAGCAAGCGTCATGCCGTAGTCGGGGAAATTCATGTTCTCCTGCTTCCAGCGGATCATCCCGAACGCGTCGTCGCGCACGACCAGGACCACGAGATCGAGCTTGAGGCGCACCGCCGTTTCCAGTTCCTGCGAGTTCATCATGAAGCCGCCGTCGCCGCAGACTGCCATGACCTTGCGGTCCGGATGCACGATCTTGGTCGCGATCGCCGACGGCAGCCCGGCGCCCATCGACGCGAGCGCATTATCGAGCAACAGCGAATTCGGCTCGTGCGCGCGGTAGTAGCGCGCGAACCAGATCTTGTACATGCCGTTGTCCAGACAAATGATGCCGTCCTCGGGCATCACCTCCTGCACGTCGTGGACGATCCGCACCGGGTAGAGCGGGAAGCGCGCGTCGTCCTGGCCCTTCGCGAGATGCGCGTCGAAGTGCGCCTTGATGTCCATGAAGCGAGAGAAGTCCCACTTGGCGGCCTCGCGCTTCGGTTTCAGGCTTTCCTTCATCTGCCAGACCGCGTTCGCGATATCGCCGACCACCTCGATCTGCGGGAAATACACCGGGTCGACCTGTGCGCCGAGAAAGTTCACATGAATCACGGTCTTGTCGCCGGCATCGGCGCTGCGCATGAAGAACGGCGGCTTTTCGATCACGTCGTGGCCGACGTTGATGATGCAATCGGCGTGATCGATCGCGCGGTGGACGAAATCGCCGTCCGAGAGCGTCGCGTTGCCGAGCCACAGCGGATGCGATTCGTCGATCACGCCCTTGCCCATCTGCGTCGTGAAGAACGGTATGCCGATCTGGTCGACGAATTCGCCAAGCACGGTGCGCGTCGTTTTGCGGTTGCCGCCCGCGCCCACCATCAGGAGCGGCCGCTTGGCGGCAACGATGGCGGCCACGGCGCGCGCCACGGCCTTGTCCTCGGCGACCGGACGGCGGCTGTAGCTCTTCGGAATCGGCTTGCCGTCGCCCTCTTCGTGCGCGACGTCTTCGGGCAATTCGAGGTGCACGGCCCCCGGACGCTCGTCTTCGGCGCGCCGGAACGCCTCGCGCACGGAGGCAGGAATATTGCCGACCGACACGATCTGCCGGGTGTATTTCGTCAGCGGCTCCATCATCCGCACGACGTCGACGATCTGAAAATGCCCCTGCTTGCTCGATTTGATCGGCTTTTGGCCCGTGACCATCAACATCGGCATGCCGCCCAACTGCGCGTAGGCGGCGGCGGTGACGAAGTTGGTGGCGCCAGGCCCGAGCGTCGACAGGCAAACGCCCGTGCGGCCGGTCAGGCGCCCATAGGTGGCGGCCATGAAGCCCGCCGCCTGTTCGTGGCGCGTGAGAACGAGCTTGATTCTGGAGCGGCGCAGCGATTCGAGCAGATCGAGGTTTTCTTCACCGGGAATCCCGAACACGTACTCGACGTCTTCGGCCTCCAGCGCCTTGACGAATAGATCCGATGCTTTCATGAGCGGCCTCGCTTAGAACTACGCTACGCGCAGAGCACGGCCCCGCGCAACCGGACCGGAAAACGCAACCTCGACAGCGCGCCGACCCGCCACGCCGGACGAAGACGCCACGCGTGCGCCGCGAGGCAACGCACGCTGGCCGTTCGCGGCCCATCGATAGGAGAAGCACGCTTGGCCTAAGCGGCCAGGAGCGGGCCGAAAACAGCGAAGCGAAGTTTGATTCTAGGGGATTGGGACGCGACGCGCTGCGAGCTGCGCGGGAGGGAAAGCAAAGGACAAGCGGGACACTCCGGGCGCTCGGGGCGCTTCGCGCGAATCGCCCCGCTTGCAA
>DATGHJ010000118.1:0-7537 GCA_035308085.1 Trinickia sp.
GCGTGCGGACGGAGCGGGGCGGCTCGCCGGCACGGGCGAGCGCTTCACGGTGGAGGCCGATATGGTGCTCAAGGCGATCGGGCAGACATTCGTTGCCGCCGGCATCGATCGTGAAATCCTGACGCTCGACGGCGCGCGCATCGCGGTCGACGCCGAGTGCCGCACGTCGCTCGGCGACGTCTGGGCCGGCGGCGACTGCGCGGCGACCGGCCTCGATCTGACCGTGCAGGCGGTGCAGGACGGCAAGCTCGCGGCGGCGTCGATCGATCGCGTGTTCGCGCGGACGGCAGTGCGCGCGGCCTAGTTGCATCGAGCGGCAAAAAGATAGATGCGCGCGCAACGAAAACCGTCAGCGCGCCACGCAAACGACACAGACACCCCACGGAGCCGAACATGGCCGATCTTCGCTGCACGATTGCCGGCATCACGTCGCCGAATCCCTTTTGGCTCGCGTCCGCGCCGCCCACCGACAAAGCCTATAACGTGAACCGCGCGTTCGAAGCGGGCTGGGGCGGCGTCGTCTGGAAGACGCTCGGGCTCGATCCGCACGTCGTCAACGTCAGCTCGCGCTATGGCGCGGTGCAATGGAACGGACAGCGCATCGCGGGCTTGAACAACATCGAGTTGATCACCGATCGCCCGCTCGACGTGAATCTGCGCGAGATCGCGCAAGTGAAGCGCGACTGGCCCGACCGCGCGCTGATCGTCTCCCTGATGGTGCCGTGCAACGAGCGCGACTGGAAGTGGATTCTGCCGCTCGTCGAAGACACGGGCGCCGACGCGGTCGAGCTGAACTTCGGCTGCCCGCACGGGATGAGCGAGCGCGGGATGGGCTCGGCCGTCGGCCAGGTCCCCGAATATGCGGACATGATCACCGGGTGGGTCAAGGAGGTGGCCACGGTCCCGGTGATCGTCAAGCTCACGCCGAACATCAGCGATATCCGCCTTGGCTCGCGCGCCGCGTACAAGGGCGGCGCCGATGGCGTTTCGCTGATCAACACGATCAACTCGATCGTCGCTGTCGATCTCGACCAGATGGCGCCGATGCCCACCGTCGACGGCAAGGGCACGCACGGCGGCTATTGCGGACCGGCCGTGAAGCCGATTGCGCTGAACATGGTCGCCGAGATCGCGCGCGACGTGCAAACGCCGGGGCTGCCGATCTCCGGCATCGGCGGCATCTCGACGTGGCGCGACGCCGCCGAATTCATCGTGCTCGGCGCCGGCAGCGTGCAGGTGTGCACGGCGGCGATGCACTACGGCTTCCGGATCGTGTCCGACCTCGCGGACGGCCTCTCGAACTGGATGGACGAGAAGGGCTACGCGACGCTCGACGACATCCGC
Organism: Trinickia sp.; assembly: GCA_035308085.1. Classification (GTDB taxonomy): domain Bacteria; phylum Pseudomonadota; class Gammaproteobacteria; order Burkholderiales; family Burkholderiaceae; genus Trinickia_A. Next base: position 1,345 of record DATGHJ010000118.1, read on the forward strand.
GGCCGCGCCGTACCGAACGTGACGGACTGGAAGTACTTGAACCTGCAGTACGACATCAAGGCGCGTATCGACCAGGACCGCTGCATCCAATGCGGCTTGTGCCATATCGCGTGCGAGGACACGTCGCACCAGGCGATCACGCGCGAGAAGGACGGCGTGCGCCACTTCGAAGTCATCGACGAGAACTGCGTCGGGTGCAATTTATGCATGCACGTGTGCCCGGTCGAGCAATGCATCACGATGGAGCGCGTCGACAGCGGCGCGTATTCGAACTGGACGACACATCCGAACAACCCTTCACGTGTGCAGCAACAAGACGAGGCCGACGTGGCCGCGAAGGCGGCGTAAAAGATCGCAACGATTGGAGAACCTTCAATGAATCAGTCCGCCGGAACCAGCGACACGCTGACGCAAGCAGGAGTAACAGGCAGCACCCTCTACAACGACGACTTGGCGCCGACTGGCCACGCGCAGCGCACCTGGAAGTGGTATCACTTCGCCGCGCTGTGGGTCGGCATGGTGATGAACATCGCGTCGTACATGCTCGCCGCGGGCTTGACCGAGCAGGGCATGTCGCCGTGGCAGGCGGTGCTGACCGTGCTGCTCGGCAACCTGATCGTGCTCGTGCCGATGCTCCTGATCGGCCACGCGGGGGCGAAGCACGGCATTCCGTACGCGGTGCTCGTACGTTCGTCGTTCGGCACGCAGGGGGCAAAGCTGCCGGCATTGTTGCGCGCGATCGTCGCGTGCGGCTGGTATGGCATTCAGACGTGGCTCGGCGGCAGCGCGATCTATACGCTCTTGAACATCCTCACCGGCAACGCGCTGCAAGGCGCGCCGCTCGCGGTCATCGGCATTTCGGCGGGACAGGCCGCGTGTTTCCTGTTCTTCTGGGGCATTCAGATCTACTTCATCGTCAACGGCACCGATTCGATCCGCTGGCTCGAGAGCTGGTCCGCGCCGATCAAGGTCGTGATGTGCGTCGTGCTCGTTTGGTGGGCGACGTCGAAGGCGGGTGGCGTGGGCTCGATGCTCGCGACGCCGTCGCAGTTCGTCGCGGGCGGCAAGAAGGCGGGCCAGTTCTGGACGACGTTCTGGCCGAGCCTCACTGCGATGGTCGGCTTCTGGGCGACGCTCGCGCTCAATATCCCGGATTTCACGCGCTTCGCGAAGACGCAGCGTGACCAAATGGTGGGGCAGGCGATCGGCTTGCCGCTGCCGATGGCGTTGCTGTCGGTGATTTCGGTCGTGGTGACATCGGCGACGGTCGTGATCTACGGCAAGGCGATCTGGGACCCGATCGACTTGACGAGCCGCATGACGGGCATCGGCGTCGGCATCGCGCTCATCATCCTCACGCTCGACACGATGTGCTGCAACTTGGCGGCGAACCTCGTCGGCCCCGCATACGACTTTTCGAGCCTGTGGCCGAAGGGCATCTCGTACAAGACGGGTGGCCTCATCACCGCGACGATCGCGATCGTGATGATGCCGTGGAAGATCCTCGCGACGACGCAGGGCTACATCTTCACGTGGCTCGTCGGCTACTCGGCGCTGCTCGGGCCGGTGGCGGGAATCATGATGGTCGATTACTTCTTGGTGCGCGGCACGAAGCTCGATCACGCGGAGCTGTTCGACGAGAACGGCGAATACGCGTACACCGGCGGCTGGAATATCGCGGCGGTCGTCGCGCTCCTGATTGGCGTGCTGCCGAATCTGCCGGGTTTTTTGAACACCGCGTTTCCGGCCGCATTTCCGAACGTGCCCGACGCGTTCAAGGGCCTTTACACCTATGCGTGGTTCGTGGGCCTCGTGCTCGCGGCGCTCGTCTACGGTGTGTGGATGAAGCTCGGCAAGAGCGCGAATCCGCGCGTCGCGAGCGCCTAGCCGATTGAGAATCAACTGAAGGAGACAGCAGCATGGCAATCCTGATACGCGGCGGCACGGTGATCGACGCCAACGAAACCTATCGAGCCGATGTGCTGTGCGACGACAGCGCATCGGGCGGCACCATCGCGCAGATCGGCGCGAATCTCGACGCGCCGGCGGGCGCGACGGTGATCGATGCGGGCGGCCAGTACGTGATGCCGGGCGGCATCGATCCGCACACGCACATGGAACTGCCCTTCATGGGCACGACCGCGAGCGACGACTTCTACACGGGCACCGCGGCGGGGCTTTCGGGCGGCACGACGAGCATCATCGACTTCGTGATTCCGAGCCCCAGGCAGCCTTTGATGAGCGCGTTCGAAGCATGGCGCGGCTGGGCCGAGAAAGCGGCGGCGGACTATGGCTTTCACGTCGCGGTCACGTGGTGGGACGAATCGGTGCATCGCGACATGGGCACACTCGTGCACGAGCACGGCGTATCGAGCTTCAAGCACTTCATGGCCTACAAGAACGCGATCATGGCCGACGACGAAGTGCTCGTGAACAGCTTCATGCGCTCGCTCGAACTCGGCGCGCTGCCGACCGTGCACGCCGAGAACGGCGAGCTCGTGTTCCGTCTGCAACGGGAACTGCTCGCGCGCGGCTTCACCGGCCCCGAAGCGCATCCGCTGTCGCGTCCACCGGAAGTGGAGGGCGAGGCGGCCAATCGCGCGATCCGTATCGCGCAGGTGCTGGGCGTGCCGGTGTACATCGTGCACGTCTCGACCAAAGACGCGCTCGACGCGATCATCCGCGCGCGCAGCGAAGGCCAGCGCGTATTCGGCGAAGTGCTCGCGGGCCATCTCGTGATCGACGAGTCGGTGTATCGCGATACCGACTGGGGACGCGCCGCGGCCCACGTGATGAGCCCGCCGTTTCGCACGCAGCAGCATCGCGACGCGCTATGGCACGGGCTGCAAGCGGGCCACTTGCACACCACGGCCACCGATCACTGCGTGTTCTGCGCCTCACAGAAAGCGATGGGCCGCGACGACTTCACGAAGATTCCGAACGGCTGCGGCGGCGTCGAAGACCGCATGTCGGTGCTCTGGCACAACGGCGTGAATACAGGGCGCCTGACGCCGAACGAGTTCGTGCGCGTCACGTCGACGAACGCCGCGCAGATCTTCAACCTGTATCCGAGGAAAGGCGCGGTCGCGGTGGGTGCCGACGCCGATTTGGTCGTCTGGGATCCCGAGGCGTCGAAGACGATCTCAGTGAAGACGCATCACCAGAACGTCGATTTCAACGTGTTCGAAGGCATGACGGTCAAAGGTGTCGCGACGCACACGATTTCTCGCGGCCACTTGGCCTGGGCGAACGGCGATCTGCGCGCGCAGCGCGGCGCCGGGCGCTATCTGAAGCGGCCGCCGAATCCCGCCTACTTCGAGGCCGTGCGCGTCGCCAATCGGCTCAAGGAGGTGGAGCCGGTCGCGCGTTGAGATCGAGTTCCGATGCTTGGCGCGGCCGTCGCTACGCTACAATGGCCGCCGCCCTAGAAAACGGAACATCAATGAAGATTCGGATTTCGCTGCTCGCGTGCCTGAGCGTCGCGCCCGTCCTGATCGCGGGCTGCGTGCTGTACAAGAACCCCAGCGCCTGCGAACAGCAAATGCGCAGCATGGCTGCCGAGAAATTCCCGGGCGGCAAGCTCTCCATCTCGCATGCGGGTGTGGCGATCAAGGGTTCGCGCGTCGTCGTCGAGGGGACGATCGAGAGCACGCCCGCGGCGGCTTCGGCGGCGCTAGCGGTGTCGGCGCCTGATGAGGCGCCGGCTGCGGTCGAGTCCGCCGCGGTGGCGTCCGCTTCGAGCGCCGCGGCGGCGGGGGCTGCTTCTGCCGCTGCGCCGGCATCGGCAACCGCCGCGGCATCGGCCGCCGTGGCATCCGCATCGGCGAAACCGAAGAAGGCCGAGACACCGACTGCCGCCGAATGTCTCTTCAAGGGCGAAGAACTGGCGTCGTTCACCTGGCTCGCGCCATCCGCTTGGGTGACGCCGGCCGACTCCGACGGCCAGTAAATCCACGGTCACGCTCGCCGTCGCCCGGTCCGCCGGCCCGCGCGGCGCAGCCGGACCGCTCCATCGCCGTCTTGCCGCCACAGTGCTACGATTTTCCGTCAGCGACTGTGAGACACGGAGGCGGATATGGACGGATTCGTGAGGCATCAAATCGAAGGCGCGTCCGTCGACATCGAGGTGATTCCCACCGCACCGCACGGATTTGCCGCGCGGTTCCGGATTTTCTGCGACGCCACCGACGAGCCTGACTGGCACGCCGTCCATGTGACGAACGGCGTATTCGACACGGCGCAGGAAGCGGAGGAGGCGGCCAAGTCGGTCGCGCTCGTGCGCATTCTGTCGCATGGCGAACGCGGGCACTGATTCGCCGCTGCCTCGAGTGCGCGGCGCGCTTGCCGAATCGTTGCCCCAACGCCGCCAGCACGTCCGCCGTCGAGCGCGCGTTGCCGAGTTTAAGACGGTCGCGACGGCGTACGCGAGCGCGCGCCTCGCCTCGATTGAATGCCTTACCCAGCAAGGCGGAGATACGTCATCCCGGAGACAGTCGAGATTGTTAAAATGGGTCCGATTATTAAATCTCGCGGAAAGGCAGGCGGCTACCCGGTCCGCCCGGGCAAGCCGCTTTTTGCACAGGCCCGTCCGGGACCGGTAAAATGCGCGGTTGATCCACGGAAATATCGCCGTGGCGTAGCCGAAGGATTCCTAGAACATGACTGATCTTCGTTTTACCTCGCGGTTCGCAGCACTGCTGTTGGCTGGCGGCCTGGTTGCCGGTTGCAGTTCGCCGTCGCCTACCAAGGTCGACTACAAGAGCGATTCGAAGTCGAAGCAAGTGTCGCTTGCCGTTCCGCCCAATTTGCTCGAGGAAACGTCCGATCAGCGTTCGCTGCCTCCGCAGGGCGGCTCGACTTCGCTTTCCAGCCTCGAACAGACGCAACAGGTCGCGCCGAAGGCCGATACCGTGATTCCGCCTGTCGCCGGCATGCATATCCAGCGCGACGGCACCGAAAGCTGGCTCGTGGTCGACAGCAAGTCGCCGGACGACGTTTGGCCGCAGGTGCGCCGCTTCTGGCAAGAGCAAGGCTTCCTGCTCGTCGTCGACCAGCGCGACAAGCACGTGATGGAAACCGATTGGAACGAAACGCGTCCGTCGATCAGCGAAGGTCTGATCCGCGATACCTTGTCGAAGGCGATGGGCAACTCGTATGTTGCGGCCGAGCGTAACAAGTACCGTACGCGGCTCGAAGCGGCGCCGAACGGCGGCACCTACGTGTTCATCAGTCAGAAGGGCTTGCGCGAGGCGGTGACCGGCGCCAACAACGACCAGACCGAATGGCAAGCCAAGCCGAACGATCCGGCGCTTGAAACCGAGTACCTGAAGCGGCTGATGGCGTCGCTCGCGCGGGCGAACCCGAACGGCGACACGACTGTCGCGTCGGTGGATCAGCCCGCCAGCGGCACGGCGATCGACGCGACGCCGCAAGTGGCTCAGAAGCCGGCGGCCGCGGGCGCGCAGACGGGCGTGGCGGCGATTGCCGCGCAAAACGTTGCGCAAGCGGCAAAGACCCCGGCGCAGGCCGATTCGTCGGTGGCGAACGGCCAATATACGTCGACGGAACTCACGCTCAGCGAGCCGTATGAACGCGCATGGCTGCGTGTCGGCTTGGCGCTCGACCGCAACAACTTCACCGTCGACGATCGCGATCGCAACCGTGGGCTGTACTTCATTCGCTACGTCGATCCGAATGACAAGAGCTCGGACGAGCAGGGCTTCTGGAGTCAGGTCTTCCACGGCCGCAAGGAAAAGGAAGCGAAGCAATATCTCCTCAACGTTCGCGCGGTGACGCCGAATCAGACGCGCGTGGCGGTGGTGGACGCGAAGGGCGAGGTCGATACTTCTCGTCCGGCGAAGGAAATCATGGCGCTCGTGATCGATCAGTTGCGCTGATCCTGTTCTAGCGCGCTGAATTCTGCGTTCGATCCAAGCCCGCCTCGGCAACGAGGCGGGCTTTTTTATGCGCGGATCCGAAACGAAGGGCGGGCTCGTCGGCAGCGGGAATGTGGGACGTAGAGGGGGTGTCGGCTTGGCACGCAAGCTGCTCTATCTGGCTGGAAGGCAAAAATACAGGGAGAGGGGCACGCGGCCTGCCGCACGTTCCAAGTGACGCAAACAAGCTGATCAACGATTCGGGCACGCGATGAGCGGTTCATTCACCGCGTGCCCGCCCGAAGATGATCCGCACG
>DATGHJ010000119.1:0-10495 GCA_035308085.1 Trinickia sp.
ACAGCTTCGCGATGACGACGGCGAAAAAGCCGTACACGACGAGGTCGAACCACTCCAGGGCATTGCCGATCGACGCGGCGACCACCGTGCGCCACGCATGGCCGCGAGCCGCCGCGGGCGCTACCGACAACGTTTCACTCATGCAGGTCTCCTAGGCGCGCAAACCAAGCGAGGCATCGGCACGCGGTGCGCCGTCGCGGCACAAAATTAGGTGCGCGCACAACTAATTATTCGGCGGGATCGCCGCAAGTATGTAACCCGAAAAAAATCCGGCATGCAACGTGGCAATATGTGCCGCAGCGCAAGAATCGAAGCTCACGGCGCTACGCCGGGCCGCCCCCGCGCAGCTCGGCGCGGCTCGCGCAATGCACAAAAAAACCGCTTCATCGCAAAGCGAACGAAGCGGTTTTACAGTGAATTCCCGGCGAGGACGCCGAAAATCACACCGTCAGGCTTACTGCTTGATGCCTTCGGCCTGAATGTGCAGCTTGGTCACCATGCTGAAACCGTACTTGCTGCCGTAGTCCATGCCCCAGTCGGCGCGGTTGAACTCCGCGCTCGCTTCGACGCCGCAGTCTTCGCGCTTGAACAACGGGTGCATGATGCACTTGAACGATTCGATCTTCAGATTCAGCGGCTTGGTCACGCCGTGCATCGTCAGCGAGCCGACCACTTCGGACGGCGTGTCGCCGTCGAACTTGATCGACGTGCCCTTATAAGTCACCGTCGGGTACTTCGCGACATCGAAGAACGCATCGCTCTTCAGGTGATCGTCGAGCTTCGTGTTGCCGATATCGACCGACGCCGGATCGACGGTCACGTCGACGGTGCCCGTCTTCGCTTCGCGATCGAGCGTCACAGTGCCGCTCGACTTCGTGAACTTGCCGCGCCAGATCGAGACGCCGCCCAGGTGGTCGGCCTCGAAGCTTGGGTAGGTATGGTTCGGATCGAGCTGGTACGTGTCGGCGGCAAACGCACTGAACGACATCGACGAAGCCAGCACTCCAACGGCGATCAACAGGTTCTTTTTCAAGTCAGTCTCCTAAAGCGCGCCGCCCGCACGGGCGGCAGTTTCAAAGCGAAATCAATGTTTGGCGGTTACGAGGTGAAATTTGATCGCGACCTCGTCGGCCACGGTCGACGTATCCTTCCATTCCCCGGTGCCGATATCGAATTGCAGGCGCTTGATCGGCAGCGTGCCGTCGAAGACCTGCGTCGCGCCCTGCTGCGTGACCGTGACCGGCACGGTGAGCGTCTGCGACTTGCCCTTGATCGTCAGCTTGCCCGTCACGTTGAACTTGTTGCCGCCCGCCGGCGCAATCGCGCTCGAGACGAACGTGGCGGTCGGATACGACTTCGCATCGAACCATTCTTTGCCGGCCACCTGGTCGTTGTAGCTCGGGTCGCCGAGATCGTAGCTGCCGGTGTCGACGGTGATCTGCGCGGTGCCCGCCGCCGGCTTGGCCGGATCGAAGCTCACCTGCGCCGAGAACTTCTTGAAGGTGCCTTCGACGGGCACGTTCATCTGCTTGGACGTCGCGGTGATCGCGCTCTTGGTCAGGTCGACCTGGGCGAAGGCACTGCCCGCGGCGACAAGCGATGTCGCGGCGAAGGCGGCCAGCATGTAGCGGGAAAACGAGGCTTTCATTGTTAACCTTATTTGAGGAAAGGGATCATGCGGGTGAGAAGCCCGTCGCGGTCGAGCCACTGATGCTTGACGGCCGCCACGACGTGCAGCGCGACGAGCCCGAGCAGGCTGTAGTTGAGCGCGATGTGCACCGCCTTGAGGATGACCTTGAGCTCCGGATTCGGCGCGATGATGCGCGGCAGCGGCACGATGCCGAGGTAGACGACCGGTATATTGGCCGCCGAGCTGTACAGATAGCCCGACGCCGGAATCGCGATCATCAGCACGTAGAGCAGCACATGAACGAGGTTCGCGGCCACTTTTTGCCAGTTGGGCATGCGGCGCGGCATCGGCGGCGCGGCATGAGTCGCGCGCCAGACGATGCGCAGCAGCGCGAGCACGAACACGGTGCAGCCGATCCACTTGTGCCACGAGAAGTATTTGAGCTTGGTGGGCGTGAAACCGGGGATGTCGGTCATCACCCAGCCGAGCGCAAAGCCCCAGACGATCAAGAGCGCGATCAGCCAGTGCAGCGCGATGGCGGTGCGCGTGTAGGAATCGGACTCGGCGAATGTCGGATGTGTCATGGAAGGCGCAGCGGGTACTTAAGCGGTAAACGGATCGGCCAGCGCAATTGTTCCGTACGCGCATGACAGGCTCTACGGGCGCCATCCTAACTCAAGCAAGAAAAATCGACAGATGCCGGCGGCAAGAATTTCCGACCCGATGGAACAACCAGGCTATTCGGAATGACGAAGGAAATCCTGGGAAATATCCCAATAGCAGCCTGCCCCTCGCATCCAAACGCTCCCGCGCCACACCATTTGGTAACATTGGCGCGGTTTCCAGCCGGATAGCATGTGCGCCGCCCGCCGCGCGGCTCAACACGCGAACACTTGTGCCTATGAAACGAACCGATCTGATTGCATGCCATGAATGCGACGCACTGTTGCACAAACCGCGTTTAAGCAAAAAGATGAGCGCACGCTGCCCGCGGTGCGGCGCGACGCTTTACCGAAGCAGCTCGATTCATCTCGAGCGGATCTGCGCCGTCACGCTCGGCGCGCTGATCACGTTCCTGATCGCCCAGGCGTTTCCCATCGTCGAACTCGAGATCAACGGCATCACGTCGCAGACCACGTTGATCGGCGCGCTGGTCGCGCTATGGAACGAGAACATGGAGATCGTCGCGATCGTCGTGTTCTGCTCGACCGTCCTCTTCCCGCTGACCGAGCTGCTCGCCCTGCTCTATGTGCTGATCCCGATCCGCGCGGGGTTCGTTCCGCCCGGCTTCAACCGGGTCTTGCGAGCGATTCAATTCGTACGGCCCTGGGGGATGATCGAAGTGTTCATGCTCGGCATCCTGATTACGGTCGTCAAAATGCTGAGCCTCGCGCGCGTGATTCCGCAAGCCTCTCTCTTCGCGTTCGGCGCGCTCACGCTGATGTTCGCCGTCGTAGTGATGTTCGACCCGCGCACGCTGTGGGACATCGCCGATACGCTCCCCCGCCGCCGCGCGCTCGAACAGAACGCGCGGCGCACCAGCTGAAACCGAGAATGACCTATATCACCGCGGCCCGAGCCGGCTACATTGCCTGCCATGCGTGCGGCAACGTCGACGAGCGCGTCACGCCCGCAGCCCACTGCGGCGCCAACGCGCACGAGCACGCGCCGCCGCAGCGCTGCTCGCGCTGCGGCGCGCCGCTCCATCAGCGCAACTTCGACAGCATCCCGCGCACCTGGGCGCTCCTGATCGCCGCGGCGCTGCTCTATATTCCGGCCAACCTGCTGCCGATCTTGCACACGTCCTCCCTGGTCGGCAGCCAGGACGACACGATCATGAGCGGCGTTGTCTACTTCTGGACCTCGGGCGACTGGCCGCTCGCGATCATCATCTTCATCGCGAGCATCCTCGTGCCGATGCTCAAGCTCGTCGTGCTGACGCTGCTCACCTTCACGGCGCAGCGCCGTTCGCCGTGGCGGCCGCTGCAGCGCACGAAGCTCTATCGGATCGTCGAGAACATCGGCCGATGGTCGATGCTCGACGTGTTCGTGATCACGCTCACCGTCGCGCTCGTGCGCTTCAATTCGCTCGCCGTCATCACGGCCGGCTGGGGGGCGCTCGCCTTCGCGTCGGTGGTCGTGCTGACGATGATCGCCTCGATGCAATTCGACCCTCGGCTTATCTGGGACAACGTAGAACACTCAGGACGACACGATGAATAGCCCGCAAGGACCGACTCGCGACCCTCATGCCGGGCCCGAATCCGGCCGTTCCGGCGGCGGCTCCGGCCTGCCGCCCGATATTCCCGATCCGGTCCAAGTTCCAAAAAGCAAGTGGCTGCCCTCGCTCGTCTGGCTGATTCCGCTCATTGCGGCGCTGATCGGCGTGGCGCTCGTCGTCAAGGCGGTCGTGGACCGCGGCCCGACGATCACGATCAGCTTCTCGAGCGCCGAAGGGCTCGAGCCGGGCGGCAAGACGAAGGTCAAGTACAAGGACGTCGACATCGGCTCGGTGAGGACGATCACGCTGTCGAAGGACCGCTCGCGCGTCTTCGTCGAAGTGCAGTTGACCAAGGAAGCCGAGAACTTCGCGGTCAAGGACACGCGCTTCTGGGTCGTGCGTCCGCGTATCGGCACGAGTGGCGTGTCGGGTCTCAACACACTGCTCTCGGGCGCGTATATCGGCGTCGACGCAGGCAAGTCGACCGAGGCTCAAACCGAGTTCACCGGACTCGAAACGCCGCCCGCGGTGACCGGCGATCAGAAGGGCCATCAGTACACACTGCGCGGCGAATCGCTCGGCTCGATCGACATCGGCTCGCCGGTGTTCTACCGGCGCGTGCAAGTCGGCCAGGTGGTGAGCTTCTCGCTCGACAAGGACGGCACCGGCGTTACCATCGGCGTCTTCATCAACGCGCCGTACGATCAGTACGTCGGCACCAATTCGCGTTGGTGGCATGCGAGCGGTGTCGATCTGCGGCTCGATTCGAGCGGCCTGAAGCTCAACACGCAGTCGCTCGCGACGGTGATCGTCGGCGGGCTCGCGTTCCAGTCGCCGCCGGGGCAGGCGGTCGGCGAGCCGGCGCCTAGCGACACCGTGTTCCGGCTGTCGGCCGACGAAAGCTCCGCGATGCGCGAGCCGGACGGCCCGGCGCTCACGGTCGTGATGAAGTTCAACCAGTCGCTGCGCGGGCTCTCGCCGGGCGCGACGGTCGATTTCCGCGGCATCGTGCTCGGCGAAGTGACGAACATCGGCGTCGACTACGACCCGAAGGCACGCAATTTCACGATGCCCGTGACGATGAACCTGTACCCCGACCGCCTGGGCCGACGTTTCCGCGAATCGGTCGAAAGCGGCGGGACGGCGGCCGGCAAGGAGTTGCTCAAGGCGCTCGTCGCGCACGGCCTGCGCGGTCAACTGCGCACCGGCAACTTGCTGACGAGCCAGCTTTATATCGCGCTCGACATGTTCCCGAAGGCGCCGCCTGCGACGGTGGACGTGAGCCAAACCCCGTTCGAGCTGCCGACCGTGCCGAACACGCTCGACGAGCTGCAACTGCAAGTCGCGGACATCGCGAAGAAGCTCGATCAGGTGCCGTTCGATCAGATCGGCGCGAACCTGAACAGCACCTTGAAGAACGCCGACGCGCTGTTCAAGCAGCTCGACACGCAAGTCGCGCCGCAAGCACGCGACACGCTGGCGGCCGCGAAGCAGACGTTCGGCGCCGCCGAGGCGACGCTGCAACAGGATTCGCCGCTGCAGTCGGATGTTCATCAGGCGCTCACCGAACTCACGCGCACGCTGCAGTCGCTAAATGCGCTGTCCGACTATCTGGAACGGCACCCCGAGTCGCTGCTGCGCGGCAAACCAGGAGATAAACCATGATCGTCGACCGGCTTACCTCTGCCGCGCGGGCCTCCGGCCCTGACTGCACGCTGATGGCGGCGCTGCGCCTCGCCGCTTGCGTCGCGGGCGTGGCCGCGCTCGCGGCGTGCTCGTCACCGCCCAGCCGCTTCTACACGCTCGGTGCGGGCGGCGCGCCCACGGGCGCTTTGGCGACTGCCGCTGCGTCGGCGCCGCAGGCTGCCGTGGTGCCGGCGCCGGCAAATCCCGCGCTGCTGATCGAAGTACCGCCAGTCGACGTGCCGTCGCAGGTCGCGAGGAACCAATTGGTGGTGCGCACGAACGCGTCGCAAATCGATGTGCTCGAGCAGGAGCGCTGGGCCTCGCCGCCGGGCGACGAAATCCGCCGCGCGCTCTCGGGCGACCTGACGCGGCGACTCGACACCATCGACGTCTCCGGCTCGCCCTACCCGGCTGGCGTGCCGGTCTACCGGATCAGCGTCAACGTGCAGCGCTTCGAATCGTGGCCCGGCTCGCAGGCCGTGCTCGAAGCGGTGTGGAGCGTGCGCGCGGTCGGCACCGGCGCGGTGCTCACATGCCGCACGCTCGCCGCCGAGCCGGTCGGTCCCGGCATCGACGCGCTCGTCGAAGGCCACCGGCGCGCGGTCGATCAGATGTCGGCCGACATCGCCGCAGGCGTGCGCTCGCTCGCGGCGGCCCGCCCGGCGCGCGCGACGCTCGGCAAGGCGGCCTCGGGGGCCGCGACTGCTCAGCCCGCAGCAGTGCCATGTCCCGCTGCGACGCCCTCCCCGGCCCCCACGGCAACAGCCACGGCGCCCGCCGCCGGCTGACGCCGCAAGGTAAAGTCCAAGTTTTAGGGTCGTGACCGGCGCATCGCGCCGGTCCGCGAATTGATCTTCGTTTTCCTAACCATTGGAATGGAATCCGCGCGGCGCTCGCGCCGCCGGATCTCAAAAGCAAGCTTATGTTTCGATCCCTCACCACCCTCATCAAGAAATGGCGAGCCTCGCGCAATGCCGGCCATCAGCTGGACGCACTGCTCGCCACGGCCAACGCGAACGCGCGGTACGACGAGCGCGCCGAATGGCTCATCGAGCTCGCGCATTGGATTCGCCGCAAAGGCGGCGTGCAGTCCGCCGCCGATGAAGCGGGCGAGTCGACGCGAACCGCGCCGCGCGGCGAGGAACGCCCGAAATCCGAGCACACGCGACTGCGTCACCTGTTGCGCGTGCTCGAACGCAACACCGAATGGAAGGCGAACGTAGCGGGCGTCCTGCGTGCGACGCTGCACGAGACCGACAGCATCTCCCTGCTGTGCGACGCCGGCATGCCGGTTCATTCGGGGTTTTTCGGCGCGATCATCGAACGCCTCCAGGCCTCGTGGATTCCGCCGGCGCCGAATCAGCGCAACCTGCGCGCGCTCGTCACGCTGATGTTTCCGGAGCGAACCGACGCCGAGTGGATCGCTTCGCTGCCGCTCGACGTGCTGACACAGCTGCGCGCGCTGCTCGCGTTCGACGCCGCTGGAGACGAGAAGCACAAGCCGGTCGCACTGTCGGGCGATCTGCTGATGGCGCTGCACGGCCTGATTTGCCAGATCAGCTCGACGGGCCTGTCGGAGATGGTGCGTAGCCGGCTCGACGACGAAGACTCGCGCCTTGCGCTCGACAAGCAGCCGTTCTACCGGCTCACGCGCGCGATGCTCGCCGTGGAGGCGGCCAACGCCGCCCTCGACGAAGGCCGCGACGAAGGCCGCGACGGGCAGCGGCAGCTGCTGCACGAGGTGAACTACCTGCGCGTGCTGCTCGACGAGTGCCGCGCTGCCGTCGACCGCGTGTTCGCGCATCTCTATCGCAACGGCGTGAGCGTCGATATCGTGTTCCAGGTCGCGCGCATGCGCATGCGCATCCTGCGCGCCGAGCACCTGCTCGACGCCTGGATGGCCGATGACGATCCGCGCGAAGCCGCCCGCCTCGCCGCCGAGCTCGTCGATGCGAACCAGGCGAGCCAGAGCGTGGCGCACCTGCTGCGCAGCAATTTCTCGCTGCTCGCGCGCAAGGTGGTCGAGATGTGCGCGGACATCGGCGAGCATTACATCGCGCGCGACCGCCGCGAGTACCTGACGATGCTGCGCATGGCCGCGGGCGGCGGGCTCGTCACGGTCGTGACCGTCTGCGTGAAGTTCTGGATTACGGGGCTGCCGTTGTCATCGGTGCTCGACGGGTTGCTCGCCGGCTTCAACTACGCGGCGAGCTTCACGCTGATGCACTTTCTGCACTTCACGCTCGCGACGAAGCAACCGGCGATGACGGCGCCGACGATCGCCCGCGAACTCGACGGCACGGGCACCGACAGCGGGATGGAGACGTTTGTGTCGTCGGTGATCGCGCTCATCCGCACGCAGGCGGCGGCGATCTTCGGCAACGTGATGATGGTGGTGCCGTTTTGCCTTCTCGTGCAGTTGGCGGTGTTCAACGTCTTCCATGCGAACGTGATTTCGCCCGCGAAGGCGCATCACACGCTGCAATCCTTCTCGCTCATCGGGCCGACGCCGTTTTACGCCGCGCTGACGGGCATCCTGTTGTGGTCGTCGAGCCTCGTCTCGGGCTGGGCCGACAACTGGTTCATCCTGCATCGCGTCGGCGATGCCCTGACATACAACCGCCGTCTGCGGATGACGCTCGGCGCGACGGGTGCGGCGCGCCTCGCGAAGTTCTGCCGCACGAATATCGCGGGCGTGGCCGGCAACATCGGGCTCGGGCTCATGCTGGGCCTCGTGCCGGCGATCGTGTCGGCGTTCGCTTTCACGTTCGAGGTGCGCCACGTGACGTTGAGTGCGGGCTCGATCGGTGTGGCCGTTGGCGTGCTCGGCACCGACGTGCTGCGCACGGGCGAGTTCTGGTGGGCGGTGGGCGGCGTGCTCAGCATGGCGATACTGAACGTGGCGGTGAGCTTCGCGTTTGCGTTCTACCTGGCCGTGCGCTCGCGAAACCTCCGGCCGACGGCGGTGCACGCACTCGTGGGCGCCATACGTCGCGCCGTGCTGCGCAATCCGGTGCGCCTGGTTTGGCCGGTGCAGAGCCGCGCGGTCAAGGAGCGCGACGTCGAGGGCGTGTCTTAGAAGGGCCTGTTCACGCTAAAAAACGGATCGGCGGCGGAATCTGTAGGTGAATTACGGTGCGCGCCTAGCGAAGTGAAGCTTGATTCAGATACTGATAGAGCTTGTGACAAGTTGCATCAAAGGCATTTTGGCGCGGCGCCCGGTGAATGAGCGCGAGATCTCGTCGAACGACAGCTTGCGCACGCCCTATGCAGGATCGTGGATCAGCGCACTCTTGCCGCGGACCTCCTTAAACACGACGAAATGATTGAGATTCCAATCCAGAATGCACGGCAGACGTAACTGGCCTAGCTGGTCGAGATCGAGTTTCATCGCGCGGGCACCGAGGTCGAGCCGTTGCGCGATCTCGATTACGCGATTGAGCCCCGTGCCCTTGCGCGAGATGGGGAACCGGCTAAGCAACATCGCCGTTACGGATGGACGAAATGCTTGGACCAAGGCCTTCCGCTGCGCTTTCTGCGTTGACAAGCGTAGTCGGGTGCGCTGCACCCGTGAGCCCCCGGTACGAGGCGGATTTTGAATGGTCGAACAATTTTAGAATTGGTCAAGCAGATGGCTTTGGGGGCTGCGGTCTTTTGTTCAATTGGCCATAGATGGCCGGTTTGAGAATGAGAGTGTTAAATATCGAGGTCAAAAGGTGGTTTGAAAGTACTGAAAGCAGCGCTATCATTCCCGTAAAAATGAAAGACATTCCACCCGGGATGAGGCCCCACTTGATGAATGCAGAGGCAAATAAAATAGGAGGGGCAAAAAATGAAACCACAAAGGAGTATCCGGAGTACTTTCTGATTCGTGGAATGGACGATTGCCTGGCGATTTCAACTACGGAATCAATTTCGCTTCGGGAGAGACCTTTGAGCTCGGGAATGATCCATGTGATCACAAACATGAATTGAATTGTCATGGCAGTTGGAATACGGATTTAGGTATTGGCAATACGCCGTCAGCGACGAGCCAGTTCTAGGAGGTCCTGACGGCAGAGTTCAGTGACGAGTTGGCGCAATTTGTGCGCATCCAACTCGGGAAGCCGGGCCGTTACGTCAGCGAGGGTGATCCCAGGAGACGCCGCGATGCAGTGAATGAGCGCTGGCTTTGCTCACTCAGGTTGAGTTTTGTGCCGTTGGCCAGGACGTAACGTCCGGGTAACCTAGGATGAGACGCATCTCTCGCCAAGCGCAGGCCGACATGCTCATCAATGCTGCGGGCAGTCGCATTTCCAAACATCTCGATGGCCAATGAAGATTCGACACGCGTTTCGCCAACGAACGCATCCATGAAGCGGATGTAGTTTTCCCGGTCGTTCAGAAGGGAACCAACATGTCGGGCGATGTCGGCAATGGTGCCCTCATCGTGTTCCCAGTCGCTCAGCGATTTTCTTGCAGGTAGGAAGTTAGGCATCTGGTTCAGCGCCCAACCAAGATAGTCGACGGCAACAAGCTCCAATTCACTGATACTCAGTTCCCTCATGAGATTGGCCCCCTCGTTTTTGGGATAAAATGTCGCACTAGGAATTAAAGAATACCTAACTGTTAGCTATCCATAGTATTTCATAGAGATGCTAATTTGCAATATTTTTTAGCACGTGAACGTGCCCGCACAAGGCGAAGTTTGCGCGCAGACCAATTTCAGCCATCCAGAAACGCATTCTCGTTTTCGTCGTGGAAGGAAGCTCGGCTCTGCAGGAGCGAATCGAAGACGCAGCACGCCTCGCGCAGATTCACGACGACATTGCAGCGATGCCGATGGGCTATCAGAGCCTCGTCGGCGACATGGGTTCGTCGCTTTCGGGCGGCCAAGTCCAGCGGGTTCTGCTCGCGCGCGCGCCCTATCGTCGACCGTCGATCCTGATTCTCGACGAAGCCACGAGCCACCTCGACGT
>DATGHJ010000120.1:0-5148 GCA_035308085.1 Trinickia sp.
CCGCGCCGAATACGCCGCACGTCAGGGTCGAGTGCCAGCCGGCGCCGTTGTGCGCGGAATAACCGCCCGCCGCTTCCAGCACACGACGCGCAACGTCGTAGCCGAGCACGACTGCGGTCAACAGCTCGGGCCCGGACACCGGACGCTCCGTGCACGATAACGCAGCGAGCGCCGCAGGCAGCACGACCGCGCCGGAATGGTCGCAGCCGCCGGCATCGTCGAGCTCCAGCGCATGCGCGGCCACGCCGTTGACGAAGGCCGCGTCGCGCGCCGCCAGCGTGTACGGTGTGCCCCACGCCGGCGCGACGCCGCCGCCTTGGCCGGTCATCAAATCGAGTGCGCAACGTGTTTCGAGTGCGCGCGCGCCGGCGAGCGCGGCGCCGAGCGTATCGAGGACGTGACGAATGGCCTTGCCCGTCACATCGGCCGGCAATGCGCCGACGGGCGTATCGGCCACGAATGCCGCGAGCTGTCTCGCGAGAGACGGTGGATTCTGCGTCACGATGCGTGTTTCCTGTGATGGGCGTAGATTTCGACGGGATGTCCCTGCTCGTTGCCGGGCACGGTGTCGCGCCACCAGCGCGCAACGTTGGCGCCAGTTGCGAACCAGACGTCGCCGTGCGCGCGCATGTGAGCCAGCAGGTTGCGCAAGATGTCGATGCGGCCCGCCGTGCCGATGATTTCCGGATGCAGCCTCATGACGAAGCACAAGCCAAAGCGATGGAACGCGTCGAAATCGTGCTTCCAGTTGCACAGCACTTCGCGATACGAGGCGATTCGCGGTTGCCCGACGGGCACCGCCGGCGCGAGGTTGTAGACGAAGTAGGGTTCGTCTTCGAGCTCATAGTGCAGCGGCAGTTCGACGAGCTTCGGTCTTCGCGGCGCGGGCTCCGTATCGTCGACGTGGTAATAGGGCAGGTCGTCGCCGCGCCACGAGGACGACCACGCGATACCCCGCCTGCGCAGGAAATCCGCAAATCCGCACGCCCAGTTGCCGCCGAACGAACGGAAGCCGATGGCTTCCTGCCCTAGCGCCTCCAGCAGCGCGGCTTGGCCTCTATCGAAGGCGCTCTGCTGTTCGTTGAGCGAGAGCGTGTCGAAGTCTTCGCAGAGGAAACCGCTGAGGCCGATTTCATGACGCTGCGCCGCGATGCGGCGCACGGTTTCCGTATGGGTCTCGGCCAAGCGTCCCGGCACGAACCAACTCGCGGGCACGCCGAATTCGTCGAGCACGGCCAGCACCCGGTCGACGCCGCGCTTCGCGCCATAGCGCCAGACCGACAGCGACTTCTCGCGTCCTGCGATGCGCGGCTCTCGAGTCAGGATCCCGAGTTCGTCGTTGAAATCGACGGTGACGACGACCGCGCATCGCGCGCCGTCCGGCCAGCGTGGAAGGTGGGTCACGTATGGTCCTGCCGCTCGAATGATTCGTGATGCGCAAGCCACCAGTTGGCAACGTCGCGGCAGCGTGCGAACCATACGCCGCCCCGCGCTTGCATGTGGCCGATGAGCCGCTCGATGAGCGCGATGCGTCCGGGCTTGCCGCATACCTTCGGGTGCCACAGCGTCGTCAGGCACAGCCCTTCGCGATGCGCGCCGTCGAACTCGCGCATCCAATTGTCGAGCGTGGTCTCGTAGCTCGCGATGCGATCGAGACCTGCGGGGAAATCGGGCTTGCGCTGATAGGCGAGCGACGCGTAATCGTCCATCTCCCAGCGGCCTGGAATCTCGACGAGCGGCGCGCTGCCGTTTTCAGCCGGTAGCAAATACGGACGATCGTCGCCGCGCATCGAGCTCGAATACTGCACGCCGGCTTCCTGGAGGATGCGAATCGTATCCGGGCTCCAATCGCCGGACGGCGTGCGAAAGCCGACCGCGCGAATGCCGAGATAACGCTCGAACACCTCGGCCGAGCGTGCCATGACTTCGCGCTGGCGGTCGCGATCGAGGGTCCAGAACGCTTCATGCTGATAGCCGTGGTAGGCCACTTCATGGCCGCGCTCGATGATCGCGGCGCACTGACCGGGCCAGTTTTCCACGACCCAGGCGGGCACGAAGAAGGTGGCCGGCACGGCGTGTTCGCCGAGCACGTCGAGCAGCCGGCCGAGCGCGCGCCACGGCCCGTAGCTGCCCAGCGTGAAGTACGAAGGGTTGCGCCAGATCGAATCGTTCAACATCGCGTCGCCAGTCGGACCGTCGAGATCGAACGCGAGCGCGACGCACGAACGGTTGGCGTCCGGCCAGCGCGGCATGTGTCCGGTCATGCCGCGTCAGATCGGCGCGTTGACGGCGGCTTTCTGCACGGCATGTTCTTGCAGCCCCCACTTGACGAGGATCTTCTGATACGTGCCGTCTGCGATGAGCTGGTCGAGCGCGGTCGCAAGCGCCGATGCGAGTGCGGTATTGCTCTTCGCGACGCCGATGCCCGTGTACTGCGCAATGAACGGCTTGCCGATCGGTGCGTAGGCGTTCTGCTCGAGGCTGTTCTGGTAGGGCAGCGTTTCGCCGCCTTGCACGCCGGCATCGATGCGCCCCTGGCGCAGTTGCAGCCGCGCGTCCGCCGAGCCATCGGTGCCGACGACGTTGATGGCCGGCTTGCCGGCCTTCACGCAGTGCTCTGCGCTCCAGTTCGCGATGTCGTTCGGAAAAGAAGTGCGCCGGCTCGTGCCGACGCGTTTGCCGCACAGCGACTCCATCTGCGGGAAGGCGCTCGCCTGGGCCTTGAGCGTGTAGAACTGCGGGCCGGTCGTGATGTAGTCGACGAAGGAAACACTATCGCGCCGCGCCGGTATATCGGTCATGCCCGACAGGATGATGTCGACGCGCTTCGTGGCGACGGCACTGAGCATCTGGTCAAAGCTGGTTTCTTCCCACTGCATCTTTACGCCCATCTTCGCCGCCAGCGCTTCGCCGAGATCCACGTCGAATCCGGTGAGCTTGTCGGTGGCCGGGTCCTTGAATTCGAACGGCGGATAGTTCGGCACGATGGCCGCGACGATCGGGTTCTTGAGCGCAGCCGATTGCGCGGCGGCGAGGGATCCATGAAAGGCGACGGCGCTGAGAGCCGCGGCAACGAAGGCACGATGGATGAAGGACTGGGTCATGGCGATTCGCCTCGCTACAAGTAAGGACGGTGGGAAGAAGCGGGTGAAGCTAAGCGACGGCATCGGTTCACGCGATGACGGCGGAGATGAAATCCTGGGTGCGTTTGTGCTGCGGGTGCGACAGCACCTGCTCCGGCGGGCCGCTTTCGACGATCTGGCCGCCGTCCATGAAGACGACGCGGTTGGCCACCTCGCGCGCAAAACCCAATTCGTGCGTCACGACGATCATCGTCATGCCGCTTTTCGCAAGGTCGCGCATGACGGCCAGCACTTCGCCGACGAGCTCCGGGTCGAGCGCCGAAGTCGGCTCGTCGAACAGGATCAACTGCGGATGCATCGCGAGCGCCCGCGCAATCGCGACGCGCTGCTGCTGTCCGCCCGAGAGCTCGATCGGGAACGCGTCGCACTTATGCGCGAGGCCCACGCGCGCAAGCAGCGTGCGTGCTTCCGCTTCGGCTTCGGCGCGACGGCGTTTGAGCACCTGAACCGGTCCTTCGATGACGTTCTCCAGGGCGGTCTTGTGCGGAAAGAGGTTGAAGCGCTGAAACACCATGCTGGTGGCGAGCCGCTGGCGGGCAATCTGCTTCTCCGACAGCTCGTACAGCTTGTTCCCCGCCTGCCGGAAGCCGGCCAGCTCGCCGTTGACCCACAGCGCGCCGTCGCTGATCGTTTCGAGCTGGTTGATGCAGCGTAAAAACGTGCTCTTGCCCGAGCCCGACGGGCCGATGATGCACAGCACTTCGCCTTGGGCGACGTCGAGCGTGATGCCCTTGAGCGCCTCGAATTCGCCATACGATTTGCGTACGCCTGAAGCGCGAACAATCGAACTCATGTCTGTTCCTTCAACGGTGGAGCGATCCGGTGGGTCACTTGCGTGCGGCCGCGCGGCCCGCGCCGCGCGCATAACGCAACTCGACGCGCGACTGCAGGAACGACAGCACGGTCACGACGACGAGATACCAGATGCCCGCGACGATCAGCAGTTCGATCACGCGTGCGTTCGCGTAATAGATGTTCTCCGCGTTGTGCAGCATCTCGGCGTACTGAATGACGCTCGCGAGCGAGGTCAGCTTGACCATGCCGATCAGTTCGTTACCGATCGGCGGGATGATGACGCGCATGGCCTGCGGCAGGATCACGCGCCGCAGCGCCTGCAGGCGGTGCATGCCGATCGATTTGGCCGCTTCGTACTGGCCGGTGTCCACCGATAGCAGGCCGGCGCGCACGACTTCCGATGTATACGCCCCTTGATTGATGCCGAGCCCGAGCAGCGCGGCTAGAAACGGCGTCATCACGTCGACCGTGCGGAATTCGACCACGCCCGGAATGCCGATCGACGGAAAGACGAGCGCGAGGTTGAACCACAAGAGCAGTTGCAGGATCACCGGCGTGCCGCGAAAGAGCCACACGTACCCTTGCGCGACGACGTTGAGCACCGGGTTTGTCGACAGCCGCATGACGGCCGTCACGACGCCGAGCGCGATGCCGAGGCTCATCGCGAGAATCGTCATGACGATCGTGTTGCCGAGCCCGGTCAGGATCGAGTGCGCAGTAAAAAAACGCCCTACGTACGCCCATTCGATCTGGCCGCGCGCGAACGCCAGGACGATGTAGCCGATGCACGCCACGATGACCGCGGAGGCGGCATAGCGGCCCCAGTATCGGCGGCGCACGCGTTCGAGGCCGCTCAAGCCGCTGGGGTCAGCGACGTTCGTTGCGTCCGCAGCGAGATTCGCCGCGCCCTGATGGTGCTCCGATGCGCTCAACATGCCGGCCCCCGGTAATTGGCCGCCCACGCGGTCTGCTTGTCGATTGCGCTCTTCAAGCGTGCGATTTGCTCCGACACGCGTGCAGGCGCGGTGCCGCCAAAACCGCGGCGGGCGGTGACGGCAGCGTCGAGCGTCACGTGTGCCAGCACGTCCGGCGCGAGACGCGCATCGACTTCGGCCAGCATGCTCGCCGATACGTCGCCGAGTTCGATGCCTTGCGCCTCGCACGCGCGCACCAGCGCGCCGGTGATCTCATGCGCTTCGCTGAACGGTAC
>DATGHJ010000121.1:0-10395 GCA_035308085.1 Trinickia sp.
CCGCTCCCGCCAAGCTCAACGCTGCGAGCACGGCGCTCGCCGCCACGACGCCCGCAGCCGAGCCTGGCAGCTATGTCGCGCAAATTCCCGGCTACGCGCAGGACACGACCTGGGTCAACCACATTACCCAACGACGCATCACTGATTCACCGAATCAATTCGGCATGTAACGCAGAGTGCAAAAAACGCAAAACGGCTCGCCGTTCACAGCGAGCCGTTTTGTTTTGCGACACCAGTCTTATCGTTCGGCAGACACGCCGCTCACAGCCTGAACCGCGCGACAACTAGAAGCGCGTCTCGCGCGCAACGCGCAGGAACGTGTCGAGCAGCGGCGTACAGTCGAGCAATTCCGGCCCGCCTGCGCGATGGAACTCGGGGTGCCACTGCACGCCCACCACGAACGGCGCGCGCCGGTAGCGCACGGCCTCGATGATCCCGTCTGACGACGACACCGCCTCGATATTCAAATCACGGCCCAGCATCTTCACCGCCTGGTGGTGAATCGAATTGACCACCGCCTCTTGCCGGCCGGGGAACATGCTGGCGAGCGTCGAGCCGTCGGGAAAACGAACCGAATGGCGATGCTGGTCGTAGTGCTCGTTGACGTGAACGCCGGCCGTCGGCACATCGGACGCGATGTCTTGATAGAGCGTGCCGCCAAACGCGACGTTGATGAGCTGGCAGCCGCGGCAGACGCCCAGCACCGGCTTGCCTGACTCGATGAATTCGTGCAGCAGCTCCAGTTCGTACATGTCGCGCACGCGGTCGCCGGGCCATTCGGGGCGGCTCGCGCTCTCCTCGTACGTCTGCGGCGAGACGTCGGCGCCGCCTTGCAGCAGCAGGCCGTCCAGATGCTTCGCATAGTCGCGCAAGCGAATGTTGCTCGGGTGGAGCATGCCTTGATGGCCGACCGTCGGAATCATGAAGACGAGCACGTCGCGCGACATGACCCAGTGCGCGATCGACTCCTCCAGATACTGCAGCGTCTTGCCGCGCAGACCCCTCGCGCCGGGCTCGGGATGAAAGATGCGCGCCGACACGCCAATGCGCAGCGTGCGTTGCGTAATGCGCTGGCCGGCACGGTCGAAGAGCCGCCGGGCGCGCGCGGCGACCGTGCGTCCCAGCACCGACCACGCCGAATCGCTTTGCCGCAAATAGGCGGGCGGCGCGGCGGGCACCGAGCCGGGAGGCGGCGGGCGCGGCGTATCGAAATCGGGTGGGGCACCAAAGCCGGGCGGCGGCGAGCCCGACGTACCTTTAGGCGTGGCGCCCCCCAATGCTGCCTCGGCCTGTTCGGCAGGCGCGGGCTCTTCGGCCACGGCGGCAGCGGCCCGATTCGGCGTCTCGTCTGCCGCAGCCTCGGGCACAGGAGACCGCGGGGCGGGAGTCGATGCCTGGGATTGACCGGTTGAAGCGGATGCAGGGCCGGGGTTGCCGGCGTTGGGCGGCGTGTTTTCGCTCATGACTTTAGGGCAGGCGCGCCTGGCACGCGAACGATGGAGACGATCTCATTATCCGCTAGTGACCGATGCGGCCGCAAACGCGCGCCCTTGCGGACCGGACAGCCCCACCGCGAAGCCTTGTTCTACAATGCCTGCGACATCCGCCGCCCCGACTTTCGAGACCACACGGCATTCGCCGGCGCACGCAAGCGCACCGCGCCGCATACGTCTCTCAACCGCCACGATCTCACCGCCATGCCTGCCGACTTCACCCCGTTCGCCCCGCTCGCCCAACTCGCCGCCGATCTCGCCGCAGGCAAAACGTCGAGCCGCGCACTCGTCGACGCGGCGCTAGACCGAATCGCCGACCCGTCGGGCCAAGGCTCGACCGCCTTCATCGAGGTCGATGCCGCCCGCGCCCGCGCCTGCGCCGACGCGCAAGACCGCTTGCGCGCCGCCGGCACCGTGCTCTCGCCGCTCGCGGGCATCCCCGTGTCGATCAAGGATCTGTTCGACATCGAAGGGCAGGTCACGCGCGCCGGTTCACGCGCGCTCGACAGCGCCGCCCCGGCGAGCGCCGACGCGCTCGTCGTCGCCCGGCTCAAGCGCGCGGGCGCGGTGATCGTCGGGCGCACGAACATGAGTGAGTTTGCATTCTCGGGGCTCGGCCTCAACCCGCACTACGGCACGCCGCTCTCGCCGTACCACCGCCAGGTGCCGGGCGATGCGCGGGTGGCGGGCGGGTCCTCGTCGGGCGCGGCCGCATCGGTTGCCGACGGCATGGCCGCGGTCGCGCTCGGCACCGACACCGGCGGCTCGCTCCGCATCCCCGCCGCGATGTGCGGCCTGACGGGCTTCAAGCCGACGGCGAGCCGCATCCCGAAGCAAGGCGGCGTGCCGCTTTCCAGCACCCTCGATTCGTTCGGCCCGATCGGCGTGTCGGTCGCGTGCTGCGCGCTCGTCGACCGCCTGCTCGCCGGGCTCGAACCGCGCGTGCCCGCGCGCCGGCCGCTCGAAGGCGTGCGCCTCGGCGTGTTGACCCACTACGTGACGGACGACGTCGAGCCCGTGGTGGGCGCGGCCGTCGATACCGCGCTCAAGCATCTCGAAGCCGCCGGCGCGATCGTCTCCGAGGTGCGCTTCGCGCCGCTCGACCGTTGGCAGGAAATCAACCGCATCGGCTTTTCGTCGATGGAAGCGTATGCGTGGCATCGGCCGCTGATCGAGAAGCACCGCGACATCTACGACCCGCGCGTGCTCACCCGGATTCTGAAAGGCGAAGCCGCCACGGCGGCAGACTATCTCGACCTGCTCGCCGAACGCGCCGCGCTTTTCGAGGCCGCCCGGCACACGCTGTGGCAGCGCTTCGACGCGATCGTCGCGCCGACGATTCCGATCGCCCCACCGCGCCTCGCCGACCTCGAACAGGACGACGAGACGTACGCGCGCATCAACGCGCTCGTTCTGCGCAACCCGAGCGTCTTCAACGTGCTCGACGCGTGTGCGCTGTCGGTGCCGTGCCATGCGCGAGGCGACGCGCCGGTCGGGCTCATGCTCGCGGCCGCGCCGCACGCGGACGACGCCCTGCTCAGCATCGGCCTCGCGGTCGAGCGCGTGCTGACCCCGCTTCGCTGAGCGCCACAGCGTCCGTCCCAGCGAACACGCTCTCCGCGCAGGGCGCGGAGCCAAATCGTTGAGATGATTTTGATGAAAGAAACGCGCGTATGAAAAGCGCACTAAAATCACCCGGTTCTAGCCATTTCGAGACCAATTCTTCCCTCATGAACGACAACACCGCGTTGCTGCGCCGCGAGCGCCGCCTCCTCGTCCTGCTGGGCCTCGTCTGCGTCGGTCTACTGGCCGGCGCGCTCTACATGCAGTTCGTCAAGAACGAAGACCCCTGCACGCTCTGCATCATCCAGCGCTATTTCTTCGCGCTGATCGCGTTCTTCGCGTTTTTCGGCGCGACGTTGAAAGGCTGGCGCGGGGTCGCCGTGCTCGAAACCCTCATTGCCATTTCCGCCGCCGCCGGCATCGCAGCGGCCACGCGCCACGTGTATATCCAGTTGAACCCCGGCTTCAACTGCGGCTTCGACCAGTTGGAGCCGGTCGTCGACAGCCTGCCGCCCGCGCATTGGCTGCCCTCGGTGTTCAAGGTCGGCGGCCTGTGCGAAACGGTGTATCCGCCGATCTTCGGCATCCTGCTGCCGGGCTGGGCGCTGATCGCATTCGTGGCGATCTTCCTGGCGGTCGTCGCGAGCCTGTGGCGCAACCGGGGCCGCCGCGTGCTGAGCGCCCTGTAATGCTCGCTGGGGCCGTGGTCGGTTCACTCGCCGGATGGCGCCTGCCGCCTTGCTCCGGCCCCATCTGCGCGTAAACACCTAGACGCATCCGCCCGCGCGCCGCCGCGGGCCGGTCGCCCTCGCGCGTTCGTGCACGAGCCTTGCCCCGCGCGGCCCTCCGCGATCGACTTCGGTTTGCCGCTACGGCGCGCACGCCGAGTCGCAATGCTGTCATGGGCGACTGCTAATAGCCCGCATCACCGTCACGGAATATTTTCCTGATAAGGACGGTGCTATCTTGCAATCATGGATGGCGATCTACGTGCGCGAGGCCGGCGGGCTCTCGGCCATGCGTAACGCGCGCCTGATCCGCTAAGTCTCTGGATTGGCTATGACAACGCATCCCATCCGCTTCTATTGCCGCGGCGCCGTCCGCGAAGTCTCCGGCGTGCCCGCGACGCGCACCGTGCTGCAGCATCTGCGCGAAGACCTCCATTGCACCGGCACCAAGGAAGGCTGCGCCGAAGGCGATTGCGGCGCATGCACGGTCGTCGTCGGCGAGCTCGACGCGAATGGCGCGCTGGCGCTGAAAGCGGTCAATGCCTGCATCCAGTTCCTGCCCACGCTCGACGGCCGCGCGCTTTTCACCGTCGAAGACCTGCGCGCCGCCGACGGCGCGCTGCATCCGGTGCAGCAGGCGCTCGTCGATTGCCACGGCTCGCAATGCGGCTTCTGCACGCCGGGCTTCGTGATGTCGATGTGGGCGCTCTACGAGAACCAGCCCGCGTCGAACGGCCTGCCGACGCGCGCCGAAATCAACACCGCCCTCTCGGGCAACCTGTGCCGCTGCACCGGCTATCGGCCGATCGTCGACGCGGCGCAGAAGATGTTCGACTATCAGCAGTACCCTCGCGCGGCGTTCGATCGCGAGACGCTCACGCGCGCGCTGCAATCGATCCAGCGCGACGGCACGTTCACTTACGCGGCGCCCGATACGCGCGGCGCCGAATTCGGCACGCCGACGTACTGGGCGCCGGCTACGCTCGCCGAGTTCGCGAAGCTGCGCGCAGAGCATCCGCGTGCGCGCGTCCTCGCGGGCAGCACCGACGTCGGCTTGTGGGTGACGAAGCAATTCCGCGAACTCGGCGACATCCTCTATATCGGCAACGTCGCCGAATTGAAGGCGATCGAGCGCGACGGCGCGACGCTCACGATAGGCGCGGCGGCCTCGCTCGAAGATGCGTATGCCGCGCTCGCCGCCGACTACCCCGAACTCGCCGAGCTATGGACGCGCTTCGCCTCGCTGCCGATCCGCAATGCGGGCACGCTCGGCGGCAACGTCGCCAACGGCTCGCCGATCGGCGATTCGATGCCCGCGCTGATCGCGCTGAACGCGCGAGTCGTGATTCGCCACGGCGCCAATACGCGCACGCTGCCGCTCGATGCGTTCTACCTCGGCTATCAGAAGACCGCGCTCGAACCCGGTGAATTCGTCGCCGCGATCAGCGTGCCGCTCCCTTCCCCCGATCTGCGCTTTCGGACGTACAAGGTGTCGAAGCGCTACGACCAGGACATTTCGGCCGTGTGCGCCGCGTTTGCGTGTCACGTGACAGACGGCCAAATCACGGAGGCGCGCATCGCGTTCGGCGGCATGGCCGCGACGCCCAAGCGTGCCGAGCACGCCGAGGCCGCGCTCGCCGGCTCGCCCTGGGACGAAGCCGCCGCGCGCCGCGCCATGGGTGCGCTTGCGTCCGACTACCAGCCGCTCACCGATATGCGCGCGTCGAGCGCGTACCGGATGAAGGCCGCTCGCAATGTGCTGTGGCGCTTCTATCTGGAAACGCGCGATGAAGCGCCGCTTGCGCTCGCCGATGTGAACGCGTTCGCGTTCGAAGATGCCGATGCGGGCGCCTCGGACGATCTCGGACGCTAAGGAGCCGCAATGAACAAGCAAACCGATGCTTTCATCGGCAACCTGCGCGGCAGCGCGCCTGATGCGGTTGCGATCGGCACACCCTTGCCGCATGAATCGGCCGCGCTGCATGTGAGCGGCGAAGCCGTCTATACCGACGACATCCCCGAGCTCGTCGGCACGCTGCACGTGGCGCTCGGTTTGTCGCGCCACGCGCATGCGCGCATCGCGGCGCTCGATCTGAGCGCCGTGCGCAACGCGCCGGGCGTGGTCGCCGTGCTGAGCGCCGCCGACATTCCCGGAGAGAACAACTGCGGCCCCGTGCTGCACGACGACCCAATCCTCGCCGACGCCACCGTGCTCTATCTCGGCCAGCCGGTCTTCGTGGTGGTGGCGCAAACCCACGAACTCGCGCGGCGCGCAGCGTCGCTCGCGAAGAGCGACGAAGTCGTACGCTACGAGCCGCTCGAACCGGTGCTGTCAGTCACCGATGCAAAGGCGAAAAAGCACTATGTCCTGCCGCCTTTGCATCTCACGCGCGGCACGCCGGCCGCGAAGATCGCATCCGCGCCGCACCGCGTGGCGCGCACGTTCGAAGTCGGCGGACAAGAGCAGTTCTATCTCGAAGGGCAAGTCGCCTACGCGGTGCCCAAGGAGATGGACGGCATGCTCGTCTACAGCTCGACGCAGCACCCGAGCGAAATGCAGCAGGTGGTCGCGCACATGCTCGGCTGGCCGACGCACAACGTCATCTGCGAATGCCGGCGCATGGGCGGCGGCTTCGGCGGCAAGGAATCGCAATCGGCGCTGTTCGCATGCGTCGCGGCGCTCGCGGCGCAACGGTTGCAGCGCCCGGTCAAGCTGCGCGCCGACCGCGACGACGACTTCCTGATCACCGGCAAGCGCCACGACGCGCTCTATCAATACGAAGCGGGCTTCGACGAAACTGGACGCATTCTCGGCGCGCGCGTCGAGATCGCGCTGCGCGCGGGCTATTCGGCGGATTTGTCGGGCGCCGTCGCGACGCGCGCCGTATGCCACTTCGACAACGCGTATTACCTGGCTGACGTCGACATCCTCGCGCTCGCGTGCAAGACCAACACGCAATCGAACACCGCGTTCCGCGGCTTCGGCGGCCCGCAGGGCGCGCTCGTGATGGAAGTGCTGATGGACGACATCGCGCGCGAGCTCAAGCTCGATCCGCTCGACGTGCGGCTCGCGAATTACTACGGCATCGGCGAGCGCGACGTGACGCCATACGGCCAGCGCGTCGAGGACAACATCCTCGTGCCGCTCACCGAAGATCTGCTCGCGTCGAGCGACTACCGCGCGCGCCGCGCAGCGCTTGCCGCGTTCAACGCAAAGAGCCCGGTACTCAAGCGCGGCATCGCGATCACGCCGGTCAAGTTCGGCATCTCGTTCAACGTGCCGTTCTTGAATCAGGCGGGTGCGCTCGTGCACGTCTACAAGGACGGCTCGGTGCTCGTCAATCACGGCGGCACCGAGATGGGCCAGGGGCTCAACACGAAGGTCGCGCAGGTCGTCGCGAACGAGTTCGGGCTCGCGCTTTCGCGCGTGCGCGTGTCGGCGACGGATACGTCGAAAGTTGCCAATACGTCGGCCACCGCGGCATCGACCGGCAGCGATCTGAACGGCATGGCCGCCGAAGCGGCCGCGCGCACGATCCGCGAACGGCTCGCGGCGCTCGCCGCGCAACAGCTGGGCGGCAACGCGCAAGACGTGCGCTTCGAGCGCGGCAGCGTGATCAGCAACGGCGGCGCGATGCCGTTCGAGCAGCTCGTCAATGCTGCCTATCTCGCGCGCATCCAGTTGTGGTCCGACGGCTTCTACGCGACGCCGAAGGTGCACTGGGACGCAAAAACGCTGACGGGTCACCCGTTCTACTACTTCGCGTACGGCGCAGCCGTGTCGGAAGTCATCGTCGATACGCTGACGGGCGAATGGAAGCTCGTGCGCGCGGATCTCTTGCACGACGCGGGCCAGTCGATCAACCCGGCCATCGATATCGGCCAGGTCGAAGGCGGCTTCATTCAAGGCATGGGCTGGCTCACGACCGAGGAACTCTGGTGGAACCGCGACGGTCGGTTGATGACGCACGCGCCGTCGACGTACAAGATTCCCGCCGTCAGCGACACGCCCGCCGCGTTCAACGTGCGTCTCTATCGCAACGAGAACGCGGAGCCTACGGTGTTCCGCTCGAAGGCCGTCGGCGAGCCGCCGCTGTTGCTGCCGTTCTCGGTGTTTCTCGCGATCCGCGATGCGGTCGCGGCCGCCGTGCCCGAAGTGACGAGCGCACCGCCCCTGCGCGCGCCGGCCACGCCCGAGGCGATACTCGACGCGCTCGATGCACTGCAAGCGCAGCGCGGGTCCGCTTCGCCTTCATCGGCCGCGGCTCCGGCAACAGCCTGACGTCACGACACCGATCAACCGCCCTCGCACGCTTGAATTTGCGGGGCACTGCCTGGAGCGACCGGATGCAACCTTGGCTGCCCGATCTGCAACACCTGCTCGCGCACGGCGACGCCGTCGTGCTCGTGACGGTTGCGCGCGTCGAAGGTTCGGCGCCGCGCGAAGCCGGCACGAAGATGATCGTCACGCGTGATTCCGCACGTCATACGATCGGCGGCGGACACCTCGAATGGCGCGCCATCGAAGTCGCGCGCCAAGTGCTCAAGGACGGCATGCGCACGCCGCGCGTGCGCCGGCTCGAGCGTTTCGCGCTCGGCCCGAGCCTCGGCCAATGCTGCGGCGGCGCAGTCGTCATCGCGTTCGAACGCCTCGACGTGGGCGACCTCGGCTGGGTGTCCACGCTCGCCAAGCGCGTGCTCGCGGGCCAATCGACCGTGCGCAGCGTGTCATTCGGCCCCGCGCCGGACGACGTGATGCTGTCGGACCCGGAGCCCGGCGTCGACGGCCCCGACTGTCTGCTGTGGGACGGCACCGGCTTCGACGAAAGCAATGCGCTGCTGACCGAAACGATTGCGCCGCGCGACTTCGCCGTCGTGCTGTTCGGCGCGGGGCACGTGGGCGCCGCGCTCGTGCGCGTGCTAGCGACGCTGCCGTGCCACGTGCAGTGGGTCGACGAGCGCGACGCGCAGTTCCCGCCGCCCGAAGCGCTCGACGGCATCCTGAATGTGACGATCGACGCCAACGACGCGCCCGACGAGGCCATCGACCGTGCGGCACCGCACACGTATTTCATCGTCATGACGCACAACCACGCGCGCGACCTCGAGCTCGCCGAGCGCATCCTGCGCCGCCGCGATTTCGCCTTCTTCGGCATGATCGGCTCGCACACGAAGCGCAAGCAGTTCGAGCACCGGCTCGCCGCACGCGGCATCGATCCGGCACAGATTGCGCGCATGCACTGCCCGATCGGCGTCGAAGGCATCGTCGACAAGTCGCCGGAGATCATCGCGGTGTCGGCGGCGGCGCAACTGCTGCAGGCCGTCGAAGCGAACGCACGCCATGCGGCGAGCGCCGTTTGAGAACGGCGCGGCACCACCAACCAACCAACAGGACCGCTCGATACACAAACGCATAGCCGAAAGTCTCAGCCCAGCAACCCCAGCCAATCCAAAACCAACGAACGGACGCAGACCGCGCCTTAGCCCCAAGCATTGCGCGCGCGACCCGTCCGCCACGTTTCGCAAAGAGCCCCTTGGAAGACCGACCGACCATGACCTCAACCCTAGCTGACAAAGCCGCCGGCGCACCGAAGGCCGAATTGCATATCCATATCGAAGGCTCATTGGAGCCCGAGCTGATCTTCAAGCTCGCCCAACGCAACAACGTGAAGCTCGCGTACGACTCGATCGACGCGCTGCGCGCCGCCTATGCGTTCACCGATCTGCAATCGTTCCTCGACATCTACTACGCCGGCGCGAGCGTGCTCTTGACCGAACAGGATTTCTACGACATGACCGCGGCGTACGTCGAGCGGGCGATGGCGGACAACGTCGTGCACGCCGAGATCTTCTTCGATCCGCAGACGCACACCGAACGCGGCGTCGCGATCGAAACAGTGGTGGCCGGCATCGACCGTGCGCTCGCCGACGCGGAGAAGCGCGGCATGACGAGCAAGCTGATCCTGTGCTTCCTGCGACACCTGTCCGAAGACGATGCGCTCGCAACCTTCGACGCTGCGCTGCCGCTCTTCGATCGATACCAGCACCGTTTGATCGGCGTCGGCCTCGATTCGTCCGAGCGCGGCCATCCGCCGTCGAAATTCGAGCGCGTGTTTGCGAAGGCGCGCGCCAAGGGCTTGAAGCTCGTCGCGCATGCGGGCGAGGAAGGTCCACCCTCCTACATCTACGAAGCACTCGATCTGCTGAAAGTCGACCGCGTCGACCACGGCGTGCGCAGCATCGAAGACCCGGTGCTCGTCACGCGCCTGGCCGACACGCGCGTCGCGCTCACGGTCTGTCCGCTGTCGAACCTCAAGCTGTGCGTGTTCGACGACCTGACCAAGCACACGTTGAAGAGCCTGCTCGATCGCGGCGTCGCCGTGACCGTCAATTCCGACGACCCCGCCTACTTCGGCGGCTACATCAACCAGAACTTCGTTGAGACGATCGACGCGCTGAAGCTCTCGGACGCCGATGTCTACACGATCGTGAAGAACAGCTTCGACGCAGCGTTCATCACCGCTGCGCAGCGCAACGCGTTCATTTCGAAGCTCGATGCTTACTGGCATAGCGGGCAACCGCATGCCGTCCCCTGACGTTTAACTCCTACT
>DATGHJ010000122.1:0-4270 GCA_035308085.1 Trinickia sp.
GGTCGCCGAGCTCCGACTGGATCGTCGCGACCGTCAGCACTTGGCCCTTGCCCTTTTCGAACAGCACCATTGCCATCGGCTTGCCGATGTTGTCGCGCGAGACCGAGCGCACCGCGCGGCCGCCCGCCGAGTTGAGACGGATGTTGACCGACGGACGGTTGTGCTCGTCGAAGCCGGCCGACGCGTCGATGATGCTGTCGCCGGTGAAGATCACCTGCTTGCGCAGCAGCACCGTCAGGCCGTTGGCTTCCTTGAACGCTTCGTCGCCCGGGGGCACCGGATCGGTCGGGTTCGCAAGGTAGGTGTTGACCGGGTCGGCGAGACGCGCTTCGAGCGTCGCCGTGCGGCCGATGATGTCCTTCGCCTTCGCGGTGTCTTGCACGCCCGGCAGCTCGACCACGATGCGGTCGGCGCCTTGCTGCTGGATCACAGGCTCCGACACGCCGAGTTCGTTGACCCGGTTGTGCAGCGTCGTGATGTTCTGCTTGACCGCCGCGTCCTGCACGGCCTTCTGCTCGGCCGGCGTGAACGTGCCGACCACCAGGAAGCCGCCGCCCGGAGCGGGCTGGGTTGCCCACTGGAGTTCGCTGATGTTCGTGGAGAGCTGCTGGCGGGCGGTATCGGCGACGTTCTGGTCGGCGAAATTGACGACCACCGTCTGGCCGACGCGGTTCACGCCGCCGTCGCGGATGTTCTTGTCGCGCAGGAAGGTGCGCGCATCCGATGCATCGGAGTCGAGGCGCTTGTTCAGCGCGCCCGCCATGTCGACTTGCATCAGGAAGTGAACGCCGCCGCGCAAATCGAGGCCGAGGTACATCGGCAGCGCGTGCAGCGCGGTCAGCCAGCGCGGCGACGCGCTTTGCAGGTTCAGTGCGACGATGAACTGCGGATCGGTCGGATCGGGGTTCAACGCCTTTTGCAGCAGGTCTTTCACGCGCAATTGCGTGTCGGTGTCCTTCACGCGCACGCGGATGTTCGCGTTGGTCTGCGAGTTGTCGAACGTGATGTCGTCAGGCTTGATGTTGTCGGCGGCAAGCGCCGATTCGACTTCGGTGAGCGTCGACGAATCGAGGCGGATGGTCGCCTTGCCGCTCAGCACCTGCACCGCCGGCGCTTCGCCGTAGAAATTGGGCAATGTGTAGAGAAGACCGATGGCAAGCGCCACGGCCATCACGACATATTTCCAGAGGGGGTAACGATTCATGGGGTAGGCCGAACGGGAAAGTTGGCTTGGAAGCGTTGCGTCCGGCGCTTTGCGCGGGTCGAGGGTGATTCGACCCGGCTTGGGCGGGCCGGACGCAAGAGAGTGCCCTTACAGCGACTTGATCGTGCCTTTCGGGAGAATCGTCGTGACCGAAGCCTTCTGCACGGTGATTTCCGTGCCTTCCGCGATCTCGACGCCGACGTACGCTTCGCCGACCTTCGTCACCTTGCCGACGATGCCGCCGTTGGTCACGACTTCATCGCCCTTGGCCATTGCCGAGAGCATGTTGCGATGGTCCTTTTGGCGCTTCATTTGCGGGCGGATCATGATGAAGTACAGCACCGCGAACATCAGAATCAAGGGCAGGAAGCTCATCAAGCTCGATTCGGCGCCGCCGCCTGCGCCCTGCGCGAACGCACTGGAAATGAACGACACGTTGGTCTCTCCGTTATGACGATCAAAAAGTTAGCCGGATATTCTACCACCGCCGGCACCGGCCCCGGCTCGCGACGGTAGGGCAAATCGGCTTTGGGATCAAGCTTTTATCGCGTGATCCCGGGGGGATTTCGAGCACTTTGCCAGCCGCCGGACGGCCGTCCCCGTCAAATGGGGTGCAGGCCGATTGTAGGGCGAAGCGGATACGGGCATGTGACCCGCGGCCTCGTGCGCGCAATCGGGCGGCGACATGGATTAGCGACCGTATCTCACAACGACTTAAAAACCAGCGCACGGCCATTGATTCGACTTACGCGATCCAGGTCGTCCCGGATGCGCGGCGAGCCCCCGCATTGCGCCCGATGCGTCCGGCGCTTGCGCGGGTCTAGTCGACGCCGCTTGCCCGATCCTCGGCGAAGCGCTTCTTGAACGCGTCGAACGTATGGGTCTCGATCGCCGCGCGGATCTCGCCCATCAACTGCAAGTAATAGTGCAAGTTGTGGATCGTGTTCAACTGCGCGCCGAGAATTTCGCCGACGCGGTGCAGGTGATGCAGATAGCCGCGCGTGAAGTTGCGGCACGTGTAGCAGCCGCAGGTTTCGTCGAGCGGACGCAGCGAGTTCTTGTGCGTCGCGTTACGGATCTTGATGTCGCCGAAGCGCGTGAAGAGCCAGCCGTTGCGCGCGTTGCGGGTCGGCATCACGCAGTCGAACATGTCGATGCCGGCCGAGACGCCCGCCACGAGGTCTTCCGGCGTGCCGACGCCCATCAGGTAGTGCGGCTTGTCGGCGGGGAGCTTCGGGCCGATGTGGTTCAAGACGCGCATCATGTCTTCTTTCGGCTCGCCGACGGAAAGACCGCCCACCGCGAGGCCGTGAAAGCCGAGCTCGGAGAGCCCGGCGAGCGATTCGTCGCGCAGGTCTTCGAACATGCCGCCCTGGACGATGCCGAAGAGCGCGTTCGGGTTGCCGAGGCGGTTGAATTCGTCAATCGAGCGCTTTGCCCAGCGCATCGACATGCGCATCGAATCGCCCGCTTCGTCGCGCGTCGTCGGCACGCCGTTCACCGCGTACGGCGTGCATTCGTCGAACTGCATCACGATGTCCGAGTTCAACACCTTCTGGATCTGCATCGACACTTCCGGCGACAGGAACAACTTGTCGCCGTTGATCGGCGAGGCGAACGTCACGCCGTCCTCGGTGATCTTGCGCAGGTCGCCGAGCGAGAAGACCTGGAAGCCGCCCGAATCGGTGAGGATCGGCCGCTTCCACCCCATGAAGCCGTGCAGGCCGCCGTGCGCGGCGATCGTGCCGAGGCCGGGGCGCAGCCACAGGTGGAACGTGTTGCCGAGGATGATCTGCGCGCGGATTTCTTCGAGCTCGCGCGGCTGGATCGCTTTCACCGTGCCATAGGTGCCGACCGGCATGAAGATCGGCGTTTCGACGACGCCATGGTTCAGCGTGAGGCGGCCGCGGCGGGCTTGGCCGTCGGACGTGAGAAGGTCGAATTTGAGGCCGTTTTCAGGGGCTTCGTGCGGGATTTGGGTGCTTGCCGACGCGTGAGCGTCGCAGCACGCGTTGCTATCGTGAGTATGACCGTCGGTCATGCTTGGGCTCCTGGGCTACCGGAGTGCGCTGCATGGGATCAAAGTAAGCGCTAAAGCGCTAACTCTGATCGACACAGTCCGGCGCAAACAATGAACGCAGCCAGGCTCGGCCCGGCTGCGGGATAACTGCAAAAAGGGTGCTACGCGCGGATCTTAAGCGCCTTCGCGCCGCGTAAGCAGCATCGCGTCGCCATAGCTGAAGAAGCGATAGCGCTCCTCGATCGCGTGCCGATAGGCGCTGCGGATCGTCTCGACACCCGCGAACGCGGAAACGAGCATCAGCAAGGTCGACTTCGGCAAATGGAAATTCGTCACGAGCCGGTCGACCACGCGGAAACGATAGCCCGGCGTGATGAAGATATCGGTCTCGGCGGACGTGGCGGCGAGCGGGCGGCCTTGCGCTTCGGCTTCGCGCGCCGCGGCTTCGAGCGCGCGCATCGACGTCGTGCCGACCGCGATCACGCGGCCGCCGCGCGCGCGCGCGCGCCGCATCTTCTCGATCAGCTCGGCGCCGACATTGAGCCACTCGCGATGCATGACGTGTTCTTCGAGCCGGTCCTTGCGCACCGGCTGGAACGTGCCGGCACCGACATGCAGGGTCACATAGCCGAAATCGACGCCGTGCGCGCGCAGCACGTCGAGCAGTGGTCGATCGAAATGCAGGCCCGCCGTCGGTGCAGCGACCGCGCCCGGCTTGCGCGCATACACGGTCTGGTAGCGGGTTTCGTCGTCATCGCCGGCAGGGCGCGCGATATATGGCGGCAACGGCATGCGCCCGAGCCGGACGAGCAGTTTTTCCAGCGGCTCGGCGCTTTCGAAACGCAAAGTATAGAATTCTCCTTCGCGCCCGAGCACGCGTATCGTGCTGCCGTCGCCAAGCACGATACGCGAACCCTCGCGCGGCTTCTTGCTAACGCCGAGCTGGGCCAGCGCTTCGTGCGCGCCGAGCAGGCGCTCGATCAGGATCTCCACCGCACCGCCGGTTTCCTTGCGCCCATAGAGGCGCGCTGCGAGCACGCGCGTGT
>DATGHJ010000123.1:0-2284 GCA_035308085.1 Trinickia sp.
CGACCGAACGTCCCGTACTCGCGAGTTCGAACGCGTCGCGCGCGCGTTGCAGCTCTTGGCGG
This sequence comes from Trinickia sp., assembly GCA_035308085.1. GTDB lineage: Bacteria > Pseudomonadota > Gammaproteobacteria > Burkholderiales > Burkholderiaceae > Trinickia_A. Next base: position 63 of record DATGHJ010000123.1, read on the forward strand.
TTGTCGGTGCAGTGAAGGCGCTGGTCGGCGCGAAACGGGCCGGCCATTTTCACGTAGGTCTCGTAGCCGAGGATGTCGGCGGCTTCGTTCAAGGCGGCGCGCGCGGCGGGCACCATCAGCGAGGCGTCGCCCGGGCCGAGGCCGATCACCGTCAGGCGGCCGCGTGCCTGGCCGATCGATTGGGGATCGACGGGGGTATCGCGGGTTTCGGTGATAGCGAGCGCGATGTTTGATTGCTGTGCCGCGGAGACCTCCAGCACGCAATGCGGCGTGCGCATCGCGGCAGTGAACAGCGCTTGTGCGTTGCTTCGCGTACCCGTCTCCTCGTTGTCACCGGCGAAACGGAGCGGCACGTTCAAGATTTCAGCCGCTCGTGCAAGCGCGAGGTCCGTCATGCGTTCCGCCGGAGCGAGAAGCGCGGCGAGCGAAAGCGGCGCGAGCCGATGAGCGTTCAACGCGTTGTGTACGTCTGCGACGATGCGCTCAGCTTCGCCATCTGTGACGGCGTCGCGATTGCCACCGTCACGCGGCGAATTCGCCATCACCGCCGCGACGACGCAACGCGGATGAATCACCAGTTGATCGCTGCTGCCATCCCACGCCTGCGGGCTCACGCGTATTGCAAGCCGAGCCGACGGCGTCAACGGCAAGCGCGCGTCGTCGAGCCACGGCGCGTCGCCTTCGATGCGCGTGCTTTCCCCGGCGAGCAGGTCCGACACGAAGCGCTTGCCTTGTTCGAGGCTCGACAGCGCGTATCCGTCCGGCGGATTGAGCACGCACGTGCCGAAGCGCAACTCGCCGCTCGTCGTGATCGCGGGCGCGACGGCGAGCGCTTCGCCGATCGCGCGCGCCAACACGTTGACGCCGGCCAAGCCGCCCAAGAGCGGCACGACGGCGCTGCCGTCCTCCGCGACGGCCAGCACCGGCGGCTCGGCGCCCTTGTTGGCCAACACCGATGCGAGCGCACGAATGACGATGCCCGCCGCGCACAGAGCGACGATCGGCGTGCCGCGCGTGTAGAGCTCGCGCAGGTGCGGGCCGAGTTCTTCATAAGCGATGTCGGCGCGATCATCGCCGTCGCCGCTCGCGACGCGACCCGTCAGGCCATGCACCTGCGCGCCGGGGTAGCGCGCAGCGATGCGCCGCGCCGTGGCGAGCGCGCTGGGTCCGAGAATGACGATCGCCGGCTCGACCGCGGATGCGCCGGCGGAATTCATCCCTGCCATTTTTCCCCCGGCACGACGAGCAGCGAGAAATACGGCGACGCCATCGGATCAACTTCGGCAAGCGGCACGATGCGCTGGTTCGCCATCGTCGCGCGCTCCACGTACAGCGCGCGTTCGGCGAGGCCGAGCGACTCGAGCACGCGGCGGACCTTGTCGAAATTGCGTCCGAGCTTCATCACGACGGCGGCGTCGGCATCGGCGAGACGCCGCGTCAATTCGTCTTCGGGCAGCACGCCCGAGAGCACCGAAAGCGTTTGATTCCGATAAACGAGCGGCGAGCCGAGCACAGCCGTGCCGCCGAGCATCGAGCAGACGCCGGGCACCACCTGCGTCTCGAAGCGCGCGGCGAGGCGGTCGTGCAGGTACATGTACGAGCCATAGAAGAACGGGTCGCCTTCGCAGATCACGGCCACGTCACGGCCCGCATCGAGATGGCCGGCCACGACCTCGGCCGCCGTGTCGTAGAAATCGGCGATCACCGCTTCATACGAGAGCGGTGGTTCGAGCGCTTCAGTCGTCACCGGATAGACGAGCGGCAGGCGCGTTTGCGCGTCGCTCAAGTGAGTTTCGATGATGCCGAAGGCGTTGCCCTTCTTGCCTTTGGCGACGAAGTACGCGACGACCGGCGCGGCTTGCAGGAAGCGCAGCGCCTTCACGGTGATGAGCTCGGGGTCGCCGGGGCCGACGCCAAGGCCGAAGAGCCGGCCTGGCTGGGCGCCCGGCTTGGTTCGATCCATGCGCGCCATTTACTCCGCCTCCGATGCCAAAGCGTTGACGGCCGCCGCAACCATCGCGCTGCCCCCGCGCCTTCCTTCGACGATCACGTAGGGCACGCCGCGGCTGTCCGCGGCGAGCATCGCCTTCGATTCCGCCGCGCCGACGAAGCCGACCGGGAACCCGAGGATCAGCGCGGGGCGCGGCGCGCCGGCGTCGAGCATCTCAAGCAGATAGAACAGCGCGGTCGGTGCATTGCCGATCACCACCACGCTGCCCGAC
>DATGHJ010000124.1:0-5014 GCA_035308085.1 Trinickia sp.
TGATGATCGGCGACGCCTTCTCGTAGGGCATGCCCGTGAAATCGGGCGCGCGCAGCGTCTTGGAGAGCGGCTTGCCGGACAGATACTCCATCGTCAGATAGACCATCGGCCCGTCGCGGTCGAAGTCGTACACGGTGACGATGTTGCGATGCGCGAGCGTCTGCGCCTTGCGCGCTTCGCGCTGCAACGCGATCAGCGAAGTGGGCTGACCGCGGAACTGCACGTTCAGCACCTTGATCGCGATGTACGGCATGCGGTCCGATGCTTCGAGCTTGCGCAGATCGAGCGCCTTGTAGACCGTGCCCATGCCGCCCACGCCCAGGCACTCTTCGAGCACGAAACGCCCGTTCAGCGTGTCGCCGATGCCCTTCACATAGTCGGGATCGGGTTTGGGCAGGCCGCTTGGCAATGCTTGCCCTCCGGCGCGCGGGTTCAGCGGCGGCGCGGACGCTACGACTCGGGTTTCATCGCTCGCGCGATCGGCGAGCGCGGCATCGCTTCCCGCGGAGAACTGCTCGATATGGCGCACGACTTCCGCGTAGACCTCGCCGGGCAGCGGCTTTTTCGTCTGTGTTTCGTCGAGCACTTCGCGCAGCCGCACGCCGTTCGCGTGGTCGGCCGCGAGCGCGCGATCGATTTCGTCGAAAAACGCGTCGTGCGACAGAGCCCCGCTCTGGAAGGTTTGGATTAGCTGCGCAAGGCTTGTCATTCGTACGCCTTCCACTCGGCTTCAGTTGCGCATCACATACGCCGATGCGTGACGCACCTGGAAACGCGGTTCAGGACGAAAGCCGCCACACTCTCTTAGACGAAACCGGCCGCGTTTCTTTAAGGATTGGTCCGCTTTCCGATCGATACTAGTCTGCGCCAACGCCTTGTGCAATCGGTGCCCGAACTACCTGTACCGCGCAATCGCAAACAGCGCCGCGTGCAATGAACATGTCGCAAGACGCCCGACATGCCGCCTCGAATGTGTTGGATCGCCAGCGTCATCCGCGTGATCGAAAACCTGTTTTCCATGCCGGCCACGCTCCCCGCGACATCACGAAACCCCCTTGTTTAAAGGCTCTGAAACGTTACTCACCGGTTTCGCTCACGACTGGCACACCCTATGCAGTATAAGAGCCGAGCCCGCAATACTTGCAGCTCAATCACTTGAAGCCCTACTGACTGCCTTTGGAGAACTGCCATGAAGACCTTGATGATCGAAGACCTCGCTGTCGCTAAAGAACTCGACGGCCGTGCGATGTCCGCCGTGCGCGGCGGCAACCTGCCCGGCCTGTATCCGGTGTTTCCGTCGTACCCGTCGCTGCATGTCGACACGACGAACTTCAGCGCGTCGCAAACGATCGGCCAAAGCAACCTCATCGAGAACAACACCGGCAATGACGCGGCATTCGTGTCGGGCATCCACTCGACGGTCAACCCGACGCAGAACGCCCACAACACGATCAACTTCTAAGCGCGCGTGTTCGCGCACCTCGAAAGCCGCGAGGCCCTCGAGGTGCGCCACACTCCGCAACCGATTCGACCCACTCGGAGAAACGTCATGTCATCCCTCGTGATTCACGAACTCGCGCCCGGCCCGGACCTCGACCGCAAGGCCATGGCCTCGATTCGCGGCGGCGCCGCAGGCCTGCTCGGCGGCGGCCTGGGCAGCCCCAACGTCAACGTCAATGTCGGCGTGTCGCAGAACATCAACCAAGTCCAGAACGTCGAAGTCGCGGCGCTGAACAATATCGGCGTGCTCGGCGCCGATCTCGGTCCGCTGCGTTTGAACGTCAGTCCCTCGCAATACGCGAGCACCGGCTTCGGACTCTGAGAGCCGTTCAAACTCGGGCGATGGGGGCCTCGCGGCCTCAATCGCCTGTTTTTGCGCTTTCTTTGCGCCGTTTTTTTGTTTCCGGCCCGCGTTCTCGTCTCATGATGTGTACGGCGCTGTTTCGCTCGATTGCTTGACGTTGCCGCGCGCGACGAGCGCCTATACTGAATTGAAGCCTCTGCCAATCTTCACGCGCGCGACAGCATGCTCGAACGCGATGCCGCTTCCCGATTCCCTTTCCGTTACGCGGAGTCCGCCATGGGCACTCTTGTGATCAACGATCTACCTGAAAGCGTCGATTTGGACAGACAAGCGATGGCCGCCATCACTGGCGGCTCGATGGTGCAGGCGCATCAGACGATGCTCGCGCCGCGGATGTTGACCGGACTGCCTATCGTCGCGGGCTTAGGCGAGTTCGCCGGCCGCTCGCCGATAGCGCAAGCCGTCGTGCAACGCACGCGCACCACGCTGTTGCGATAACGCAAAGCGCCGCGACTGCGCCGCATCCCACCGCGTGAACGAAGCGCTTATGAAGCTGGCCGCAGCATCGCCGGCCGCCCGGCTGCGGGCGGAAACACGCACCACGAGCCGTCGTCGTGTCGAAAGAAGAAGATCGAGAGCGTGCCGCTCGAATGCGAAGTCTCGACGCAAACGTAGCGCCGCCGGTGCATGGGCATGCGGCTGAAACGGATCACGCGAGCGGGCGCGGCAGGCGTCGGTGCGAGCCACTTGTCGACCAGCCGGCGCAAGGTGGATTGGGTGCGGCCGGCGTCGGTTAGGGTGTCCATCTGCGTCTCCTTAAGGCGCTCGGTTGGCGCTCGGTTGGCAAGCAATCAAGCGGCTTGCAGCATGCAAGCGGCACATTGGGCGTATTGGCGGCGCGCGGCGCGGCGTGCGGCGATCAGAGCACGGCACATTCCGATCGCAGCGCGGGTAGCCGCTGCCGGATGCACGACGCAGGCGCGGACTTGTTCGCTGCGGCCCTTGCCGCACACGCACCACGTGCAGAAGTGTTCGCAGTTGTTCGTCAGCAGCCGGTAGTCGTTTTCGCCGAGACGGGAGCGCGCGCGTTCTACCGCTTCGATGCCCGAGTAACGCGTTTGACGATCGTGCGCGACGAAGACCAGATGCCCTGCCGCGAAACGTTCGAGCGTGACTTCCTCGACCGGACCGCGATGCAGCGACGTGCATAGACCGGAGTAGTGAATGACCTTGCCGTTGCCTGCGTAGATGCCGTGATGGCTGTAGCCGGCGCGCTGCGTGACGAGATGGGCGCCGAGTGCGATTTCAGTTGGCGCGGCGGCGCGAACCGCTCGGGCGGTTTCGGCATCGGCGTGTTGAAGATCGAGGCTCATGGCGGCGTCCATCTGCGTTTCGGTTGGCAACCCGTGCGGCTCGTGGGTTTGCTGGTTGCCAACTACTCTGCATCAGGCATGCCAAAGGGCTTTGGCCTATGTTTGACAAGGGTTTGCCATGCGATTGGTGAAGCACGCGCCGCTTTCTGTTGTCGTCGGCCCAACGATTATCAAGGCGTTGTGTTGGGCCGCACGCGTCACTTGGCGCGCGTGGCGGGCGGCTGTCAGAAAGTTCGCCGAGTGAGGTGCGGTGTTGGATGTGCGCGCACTGCGAAACGCCGCAGTGTTGGCGGCGAAACGACTGTCAAGCCGCACGGCAAGCGGCTGACAACCCGCGGGCAGAAGCGCTGCGCGCCACCGCGCCTTGTGCGGCGCGGCTCGCGGCGAACGGCCAGGCTGCAGCGGTCAATCGCGCCGACCAGCGCGCCGCATGGTACGGCACTTGCAGCGTATGGCGGGCACGCGGCTCGGCCGCATCTCGCACGCAACTCGCCATCCGGAGACCCATCATGGCCGCCATCACGATCACCGACCTTCACACGAAGCGCGACCTGGACCGCAAGGCCATGTCGCTGATACGCGGCGCGGGTGCGCCGTGGGTCTTCGGCTGGATTCAGCCGTTTGCGCCACCAGTGGCGAGCGTCGGCCCGGTCGTCAACTTCTATCAGACCAACAACACCATCTTCGCGAACCAGCTCGTCAATCAGGTCGAGGTGGTCAACGTCAACAACGCCGCGCCCAATTCGAACCTCGTTGTCAGCGCCGGTGAAAACGGGAAAAACAACGGCCTCCTCGCATGAACCGATCAAGGCGGCAGCCATGCTGACTCAGTTCAATTGGACGTCGGCCTCGCGCACCGATGTGGGCCTCGTGCGCGAGATCAACGAGGACGCCTGCCTCGATCTGCCCGCGCGCGGCATCTGGGCCGTCGCCGACGGCATGGGCGGCCACGCGGCGGGTGACGTCGCGAGCCGGATGATTGTCGATGCACTCGCCGCGATCGTCGTACCCCCAAACCTCGCGGAGCTCGTCGCCGCGGCGCGCGCCGAACTGCAGAGAGTGAACCGCAAGCTGCGCGACGAAGCCGCCGCGCGGCGCGTGCGCACGATCGGCAGCACGGTGGCCGCACTGTTTGCGAGCGGCAGTCGGTGCGGGCTGCTGTGGGCCGGCGACAGCCGCGTCTACCTGTACCGGCGGGCGCAGTTGCTGCAGCTCACGCGCGATCACAGCCAGGTGGAGGAATTGAAGGCGCAAGGTTATCTGAGCGCCGAAGAGGCCGTCGCTCATCCGGCGCATCATTTGATCACGCGCGCCGTCGGCGCGGCGGACTGGCTCGAGCTCGACGAACACCGCGTCGAAATCAACGACGGCGACATGTTCCTGCTGTGCAGCGATGGCCTTACGAATGAAGTCGACGAAACCGGCATCGTGAGCGCGCTGGCCGGCGGCGATTGCTGGCAAGCAACGGAGGCGCTCGTCGACATGGCGCTGCGCGAAGGCGGACGCGACAACATCTCCGCAATCGTGATCCGCGCCGACGATCCGTATGCGGCGGATAAAACACTCGTGAATCCGGCGATGGCTTGAACCGAAGCGTTAGCGAGGTTTTCCCGCAGCCTCTTGATGCCGAAAGTCCTTCGAGCGGATGCCGTGCTTTTTCAGCAGCATCTGCAGATGCGAGCGGTTCATCTCGCAGCGCCGCGCGAGCTCCGCGACGGTGCCGCCCGTCTCCTGCAGTCCACGTTCGAGAAACGCGCGTTCGGCTTCGTCGCTCGCTGCGCGCTTCGCTTCGGCAAGTGACGCGGGCGCTACCGCGGGTACCCCTGCGGGCGCCGTC
>DATGHJ010000125.1:0-7925 GCA_035308085.1 Trinickia sp.
GCCGCCGATGCCGACCGCACCGTACGCGTAGCCCGGCTCGTAGTCGGAGCCGTAACCGTAGTAGCCGTCGGGGTAGTAACCGTAATCGGGGTAGCCGGGAGCCTCGGCGACGCAGCCCGCGAGGGCGGAGGCCAATCCGAAAATTGCGATGAGCTTCAACATGATTTCGCTCCCATCTATCTTCTAAGAAAGCAAAATGGGTGGCGGAGTTCGGCGGGAATTGTGTCCGGAGGTTACTGACTGGAGGATGGCGCGAACATGGCGGGCGCGGCTCGCGAGGCCATGTTCCGGTGCGTGATGAAAGCGCTCTGGGAAGCGCTTTGGCCGAGGCGGAAACGCAGCGGTCGCAGTGCGTGCAGAGCCTAGTGCTGCCGCGCGCACTCCGGATTGAAGACGCGTTGTGTCGAAGGCGGATTGTTCGCGAGCTTGTTCGCCGGACGGCGCGGCCGCGCGACCAGTTCACCGCCGCAATTCGGACACGCGCTGTGAAGCACGTTCGTCGCGCAGTCGACGCAGAACGTGCATTCGAACGAACAAATTCGCGCGTCGGCGGACTCCGGGGGGAGGTCTTTGTCGCAGCATTCGCAGCTTGGTCTGAGTGCCAGCATGAGGGACTCCTGAGCGTAAAGTGGTGAAGGAGCAGCGCGAACGATACGGTACGTCGAAGGCGATGTGACGGGAGTGCCAATGTCACGTCTTTTCCTGATACCCGGAATGTTTTGAGTGTTCCGACCGTTTACTTCTGGAGCCCCGCGCGGGCTTGAATTGCTTCGTTCCGTGGCAATGGAGGTGCGCGATGTCCTCGATTCGGTGTTTGAAGCTATTGCCGGTCTTCGGGCTCGTGTTGGCCGTTGCCGGTTGCGCGCATGGGGAAAGCTCTGCATCGCAACCCGATCAAACCGCCGTTGTCAAACCCGCTGGCGCCTGCCAGGCTGGCGATGGAGGACTGGTCGCGGACGGCACCATTGCCTCCAGGTGCGCCGTGCCGGGCACGGGCGTCACCGACTGTCCGCGGTACACCTGTCGGCGATGCAACAACGGCACTTGGGGCGGGGAATACTCTTGCCTCTTGCACTGAGCCGCCGGGTTGTGCGAGGCACTCCCGGACAGCAAAGCCCCGCGGTTGTAAAACCCGCGGGGCTTCTCACGAAGCTGGAAACTGGCAGCGAAGCTCATTTGGTCCCCCCGACAGGAATCGAACCTGTATCTAGCGCTTAGGAGGCACTTGTTCTATCCATTGAACTACGGGGAGAGGACCGAATTGCCGACGATTCGGAGTCCGTCAGCGAGGGCAGAGTATATCAAAGACATCCAAACGCGACCTACAGCCAGAAGACTGAGACGAAACGGGGTGTAGTGAAACGCGAGCAACTCGGATGGTTTTGTCTCACGGCATGCCGTGTGACTTCGCATAGTCGCGTAGCGCATCGTTCATGCGCGTTTGCCAGCCTTCGCCGTGGGCCTTATGCGCATTCACGACATCACTATTCGCGCGCTCATATCGCTTCGCTTCGCCACAGTTTGCCCCTAGACGCGCGGCCCATGGAATACCTCCCGCACCTCGCGTGTTCTGTGTCGTAGCGGCTCAGAACTCGACGGCGGCAAACTCCGCCTTGGTCACGTCGCACTCCGGACACCGCCAGTCGTCCGGAATGTCGGAAAAGCGCGTGCCCGGCGCGATGCCTTCGCCAGGCAGGCCGTCTTGTTCGTTATAAACCCAGCCGCAAATCAGGCAGACCCAGCTTTTGTATTCGATCACTTCGCTCACGGAATTCTCTTTCAAATGAATGCTTTGGAACGCTCTGGCCCTTCGTGACGACGTCGGGCGAAACGCGCAATTTTAGCGGATTCCGCGTGGGAGCCCGCGTGCGCAATTGCCGTGGCGCCCGACCGCGAATCAGCCTTTCTGAATGAGTCAGTCTATTTTGCAAGTCCGGTGTATGCTGACCACCGGCTTGATTCCACCTGGAGAAAACGATGTTCAAAAACAAATGGATCACAGGCGCAGTGTTCGCGGGACTGCTCGTGGCGTCGGCCGCGGCGCGGGCCGACTCTCGCGTCTTCTTTGTCGCGCCGAAGGACGGCGCGACCGTGACGAGCCCGGTGCACGTCGTGTTCGGGGTCGATGGCATGTCGGTCGCGCCGGCCGGCACGATGACGGAAGGCACGGGCCACCATCATCTGATCATCGATGGGGGACCGGTGCCCCAAGGCACCGTCGTCCCCGCCGACGCGACGCACATCCACTACGGCAAGGGGCAGACCGAGACGGACGTGACGCTGCCGCCCGGCGACCACACGCTGACCATGCAATTCGCCGATGGCGCGCATCGTTCGTACGGCCCCCAAATGAGCCAGACCATCACGGTTCATGTGAAGTAAGCCAGACGGCCGCGATCGCGGCCGTTCTCCGTGGCGCGCGCGGCTCGTGCGTGCTCGGCCTATATCTTCAGGCACCCCGGCCGCGCGTCGTGCGACCGGTACAATGAGCGTTTTGGTTTTCTCCTAAAGCCGCTCTCCCCATGTCGCTTTATTCCATCACCGGCGCGCAGCTCGCGTTCGGTCACGTCGCGCTGCTCGATCACGCGGATTTCTCGCTCGAAGCCGGCGAGCGCGTCGGCCTGATCGGCCGCAATGGCGCAGGCAAATCGTCGCTACTGAAGATCGTCGCGGGGCTCACGAAGCCCGATGACGGCCTCGTCACCCGGCAGCAGGATCTGTCGACCATCTATGTGCCGCAGGAGCCGGAGTTCGATGCGGACGCGTCGGTGTTCGATGCCGTCGCGGCCGGCCTGGTCGACGCACGCGCGCATCTCGACGAATACGACGCGGTCGCGCACCGGCTCGCGGAAACGCCCGAGGGCGCCGAGCACGATGCGCTGCTCGCGCGCATGAACGCGCTGCAATCGTCGCTCGACGCGACCGACGCCTGGAACTGGCGCACGCGCGTCTCGACCACGCTCGCGCAAATCGGCCTCGACGGTGACGCGCGCGTCGGCGCGCTCTCGGGCGGGATGCAAAAGCGCGTCGCGCTGGCCCGCGCGCTGGTCGTGCAGCCGGACGTGCTCTTGCTCGACGAGCCGACCAACCACCTCGATTTCGACGGCATCCGCTGGCTCGAGGAACTGCTCGCGTCGCAGCGCTCCGGGCTCTTCTTCATCACGCACGATCGCGCGTTTCTCGACCGCGTGGCGACGCGCATCGTCGAGCTCGACCGCGGCCGGCTGCTGTCGTACCCCGGCAATTTCTCTGCTTACCAGACGCGCAAAGCGCAGCAGCTGGAAGTCGAACGCGTCGAAAACGAGAAGTTCGACAAGCTGCTCGCGCAGGAAGAAGTGTGGATTCGCAAGGGCGTCGAGGCGCGCCGCACGCGCAGCGTCGGCCGCATCGCTCGGCTCGTGCAGATGCGCCACGAGCGGGCCGAGCGGCGCAACGTGCAGGGCAACGTGAAGCTCGACGTCGGGCAGGGCGAGAAGTCCGGCAAGATCGTCGCCGAGCTGACCGATGTGACGAAGCGCTACGGCGCGCGCACGGTGGTCAACCGGTTTTCGGCGACGGTCATGCGCGGCGACAAGATCGGCTTCGTCGGGCCGAACGGTGCCGGCAAGACGACGCTCCTCAAGCTGATCCTGGGCGAATTGGCGCCCGACGCAGGCACGGTCAAAGTCGGCACGAATCTGCAGGTCGCGTATTTCGATCAGATGCGCGCGCAGCTCGATCAGGAAAAGAGCCTCGCCGATACGATCAGCCCGGGCAGCGACTGGGTCGAAGTCAACGGCACGAAGAAGCACGTCATGAGTTATCTGGGCGACTTCCTGTTCGCACCGGAGCGCGCCCGCTCGCCCGTGAAGTCGCTCTCGGGCGGCGAGCGCAACCGCCTCTTGCTCGCGCGCCTCTTCGCGCGGCCCGCGAACGTCCTTGTGCTCGACGAGCCGACCAACGATCTCGACATCCCCACGCTCGAACTGCTCGAAGAGCTGCTCGCCGACTACGACGGCACGGTGCTGCTCGTGAGCCACGATCGCGCGTTTCTCGACAACGTCGTGACGTCGGTGATCGCCTCGGAAGGGGCGGGGAACTGGCGCGAGTATGTCGGCGGCTTCACCGACTGGCAGGTGCAAAGCGAGCGATCGCAGCAGATCGCCGAGCAAGCGGCCGCGAAGGACGCCGCCAAGGAAGCGCCCGCGGCCAGCGCGCCGAAGGAAAGCGCCGCGGGTCGCAACGCGCAGCGCACGGTCAAGCTGTCGTTCAAGGAGCAGCGCGAGCTGGAGGCGCTGCCCGAGACGATCGCGGCGCTCGAGGCCGAGCAAAAGGCGATCGGCGCGCAACTGGAAGACGGGTCGATTTTCGCGAAGGACCCGCAGGAAGGCGCGCGTCTCACCGAGCGCTACGCGGCGATCGACGACGAACTGCTGCTTGCGCTCGAGCGTTGGGAAGAGCTGGAAGGCAAGCGCAAGTAGTGCGGCACAGGTGCGGGCAGCTCGACACACGTCTGCCACAACATTGCGAGCGCCCGCTTCCGATGGACTTCGCCACTTTTTTGGGCGACATTGCCAGATCCCCACGCCGCATTGCCGCTTCGATCCAGCCTGCGGGCTACCCCGCAAAGCGGCTCCGCGTCCGAATTATGCAGTCAAAAAGCATGAGAATCGGATTTCGGATTAATCCTATATCCTGCTGAGTTATAACGCGACTAGTAGTTGATGGCTTGGTGATGCACGTGTGGAGAGTTTTTTCCTTGCGTTACGTAATGGCGCGGCGATGCCGTCTACGCAGCTAAAGACTCGAAATGCCTATTCGCACAAGCCATTTAACTATTAGGAGAAGGGGTAGTGACAGCTTCAGATCAAGAGTACCTGTATAGCCCGGCTTACTGGGGGAGGTGACGACGGGGGGCGCATGCCTACTTGGCGGGTTGTTGGGTGGCTTGGGCTTGGGCTACTTGGGGCGGCGCGTGGGTAGCGAACTGGGGACCGCTGTTTACACCGAGGTTTCCGGATTTGAATGGGGCCGTTAGGGTTGCACAGCCATGTTCAATCGTCTCAATCAAGTCTTGCTGCGCTATATCGACCGTAAACGTGGGGTACCACGCATTGAGGCTGTCGAATCGACGCGTGAGGGCTTTACGGTAATTTGGCATGCTCGTACTGGGCAGCCCGTTGAAGCCGTACATCATGCCTGGGGAGACGTTCGTCGCGTGGCGGTGACGTTGTCGCCCGGGCTGATAGGCGGTGACGAGTGTCTGCTGGTTGATGTGGCCGGTTCCGTGCTGCAACTCACGGCGGAAGTGGCAGGAGTCGATGCCTTCATTGATGAGGGAGCCAAACGGCTCGACGACTGGCACCCTGTTACTGAATGGCGATTGGCCCTTGCGGCAGCTTCGCCCGGTCATGTCGTCGATGTGTATGGTTAGCGCACCGGCCGACAAGCTGGCCGGAGGCGTGAGGGATTGAAGCCCGAAGAGGCGAGACTGCGTAGCAGGCTTGATGCGTAGCACGAAAACCCGGCACGTCATAGGAGCACAGAAGATGCGGACGAAAGCGAAGCCGGGCGCACGCGCGGGACGCAGCGTCATCGCCGTTGCGGCGGTGGTCTTCTGCCTGGTTGTGATCGGGCGCATCACCGGCATCCTCGTCGATTGGCTGTGGTTCGGCTCGATCGGCTATGGCGCCGTGTTCTGGACGGCCTTTGGGGCGAAGCTGTGCGTCTTTGCCGCCGTGTTCGCGGCGTCGGCTGCGGCGATCGCGGTGTCGGGCTGGCTCGCGCATCGCTATGCGAGGCCCGTCGGCGCCATGCAGGTGATCGACGCGTCCGAGGACGCGCCGCCCGAGCTCGCCGAACTCGCGAGCCGCATCGCGCCGCGTGTTCCGTGGCGCTTGGGCATTGCCGCCGCAGCCGTGCTGATCGGGCTTTTCATCGCCGCGAGCAAAGTCTCGAACTGGGATATCGCGCTGCGCTTTCTTCACCAAGTGCCGTACGGCGCGCGCGATCCGATCTTCGCTAAGGACATCGGCTTCTATCTGTTCTCGCTGCCCGTTTTCATCGCGCTCAAGAACTGGCTGCTGCAGGTGCTGTTTTTCTGCACGGTCGTCGCGGGCGCCGTCTATGCCTTGCGCGGCGACATCGAATTCGGACCCGCGCCGCGCTGGCTTTCGCCCGCCGCCGCAGCGCACGCCTCGGCGCTGCTCGGCGGGTTCTTCGCGCTCAAGGCGTGGTCGTATGCGCTCGACCGCTATCTGCTGCTGTATCGCGACAACGGCGTCGTGGTCGGGGCAGGCTACACCGACATCCACGTCGAACTGCCGGTGCTGCGGCTGCTGATCGGCATCGCGATGGCGGCGGCAGTCGCGTCGTGGGTCAACATGCACCGGCGTGGCTGGCGAATTCCCGCCGCGTCGGCTGTGGCGCTGTTCGGCGGCTCGTTCGTGCTTGCGCTGATCTATCCGGCGCTGTTCGAGCGCTTCTACGTGAAGCCGAGCGAGCTGCAGTTGGAGGCGCCCTATATCGCGCACAACATCGAACTGACGCGGCTCGCTTACGGCCTGAACAAGATCGAGGTCAAACCGTTTCCGGCCGAGGAGGGATTGAACGTCGCGTCGCTCGACGCGAATCGCGCGACCATCGACAACATCCGCCTCTGGGACGTGCAGCCGCTCATGAGCACCTACGCCCAGTTGCAGGAGATCCGCACGTACTACAAGTTCTTTTCGGTGGACATCGACCGCTACCGGCTCGACTCCGGCTATCGGCAGGTGATGCTGTCCGCGCGCGAGCTGGACCCGTCGCTCTTGCCCGAGAACGCGCAGACCTGGGTGAACCTGCATCTGCTGTTTACGCACGGCAACGGCGTCGTGATGTCGCCGGTGACGGAGAAGTCCGCCGAAGGATTGCCGTCGCTCTATCTGCAGGACATTCCGCCCGTCGCCACCGGCGGTCCGGTGATCAGCGAGCCGCGGCTCTACTTCGGCCAGGGCGACCAAGGCTATGTGATCGTGAAGGGGAGCACGCCCGAATTCGACTACCCGAAAGGAAAGGACAACGTCTACACGAGCTACAGCGGACGCGACGGCGTCGCCATCGGCGGCATCGCGCGGCGCACGCTCTTCGCGTGGCAGCTCGACGATCCGAACATCCTCCTGACCGGCTACATCACGAACGAAAGCCGGATTCTGCTCCACCGCAACATCCAGGACCGGGTACTGACGATCGCGCCGTTTCTGACGCTCGACCGCGACCCCTACATCGTCGTGAGCGCGGGGCGTCTGTACTGGATTCAGGATGCGTACACGACGAGCCGCTGGTTTCCCTATTCGAAGCCGGGCCTCGCCGACGGCTCCAACACCATCCGCAACTCGGTCAAGGTGGTGATCGACGCGTACAACGGCACGCTCGATTTCTACGTCAGCGATCCCGCTGATCCGATCCTCCGTACGTATCAGCGGATCTTCCCGAGCCTGTTCAAGCCGTTCGGCGCGATGCCGCCGGACCTGCAGCAACACATCCGCTACCCGGAAGACTTGTTCTTGATCCAGGCGCGGCTTTATCGCGCGTACCACATGGACGCGCCCGAGGTGTTCTACAACCGCGAGGACCTGTGGCAGTTCCCGCGCGAGCTGGCCGGCATCGACGACGGCAATGCCGCCGTCGGCGCGCCGATGACGCCGTACTACACGATCATGCGGTTGCCCGGCGAGTCGAAAGCCGAGTTCGTGCTGATGCTGCCGATGGTGCCCAGCCAGCGCGAGAACATGATCGCGTGGCTCGCCGCGCGTTGCGATCCGCCCGAATACGGCAAGCTCGTCGTCTACAGCTTCCCGAAGGAAAAACTCGTGTTCGGGCCGTTCCAGATCGAGGCGCGCATTCAGCAGAACACCGAGATCTCGCAGCAAATCTCGCTGTGGAACCAGATGGGCTCGCGCGTGATT
>DATGHJ010000126.1:0-4853 GCA_035308085.1 Trinickia sp.
CCTGAAGGACCTGCTTGCCCGCAAGCAGCAAGCCCGCAGGCGAAGCGCGAGGCGGTTCAGATATTGATGACCGAACGCGCGATGGGCGTGGTCCGTGCCTGCTGGCTGGTTGGGATATCGCGTTCGCTGTTCCCGGGGGGCAGGTCAGCGTCAGAACAATTCGCGCACGCGGTGATAGAGCATGCCGAGTTCGAGCGCGGGGCCGCGCAAAGCCGGACCGCCAGGGAAGCGCGCGTGCCGGAGTTTCGCGAAGAGATCGAAGGCGGCGGTGTTTCCCGTGATCGCGCAGGCTACCACGCGCCCCGCGATGCCCGTCAGCGCGACGCCATGTCCGGAAAACCCTTGCACATAGAAGTAGTTTGGATCGATCGCGCCGAAATCAGGCGCGCGGTTGCGCGTCACGTCGACGAAGCCGCCCCACGCGTATTCGACTTTCACATCGGACAGCTGTGGAAACACGCCGACCATGCGCTTGCGGATGTCGTCGGCAAGCTTGGCGGGCGATGCGCCGGTCGAACTCGCGCGTCCGCCGAACAGGACGCGGTGGTCAGCGGAAAGGCGGAAATAATCGAGAAAGAAATTGTTGTCGCAAATCGCCTCGCGCCCGCCGATCAGCGCATCGGCGCGGGCTTGCCCGAGCGGTTCGGTCGCGACGATGTAAGAGGCGATCGGTGCAATGCGCGCGGCGATTCGCAGCGGCAATACGCCATCAAGCGTGGCGTTACCGGCGGCGACCACGAAGCGGCAACGCACTTCGCCATTTGCCGTGCGCACGACCGGCCGCGCACCGCGCGTGACTTCGAGTACCGGCGAATGCGCGAACAATTGCGCGCCTTCGCGACGCGCCGCGTCGGCGAGGCCAAGGCAGTATTTGAGCGGATGCAGGTGGCCCGAATGCGGATCGTGGACGCCCGCCAGATAGCGTTCGGATGCGATGCGAGCACGCACCTCGCCGCGCTCGAGCCACGACAAATGCGGATAGCCCCAGCGCGATGCCGCCGCATCCATCCACGCGCGCAAATCCGGCACGCGCTTGGTCTTCGTCGCTACGGTCAGATAACCCGCGGTGAAATCGCAATCGATACCGTACCGTGCAATGCGCTCTCGAATCAGCGCGACGCCGTCCACCGACATCGCCCACAACGCCCGCGCGCCTTCGAGGCCCAGTTGCTTCTCAATGACCTCGTCCTTTGCAAAACCGACGAGCGCTTGCCCGCCGTTGCGGCCCGATGCGCCCCAGCCGGGGCGATGGGCGTCGAGCACCGCAACGGAAAGGCCGCGCGCGCGGCATTCGAGCGCGACCGACAAACCGGCAAAACCCGCGCCGATCACGCAGACATCGACATGGAGCGTGCCTTCGAGCATCGGATCGTCCACGGCGGGGCGCCGGACGCTGGCTTCGTAATAGGAGCGGCGCGCGAGATCTTCCGCGCGCTTTTCGAGCGTTGCAGTCATCAGAGCCAATCCTTCATCCGGTACCACGCCATCGCGAGCACGAGTGCCGGCGTGCGCAGCAGCGCGCCACCCGGAAAATCGCGGTGCCGAATCTTGCCGAACACATCGAAGCGCGACGCTTGCCCGGCGATTGCTTCGGCGATCAGCTTGCCGGCGAGACCGGTCGTGTTCACGCCGTGCCCGGAAAAGCCCTGCGCGAAATAGACAGTCGGCGACAGCCGCCCGAAATGCGGCGCGCGACTCATCGTGATATCGACATAGCCGCCCCACGCATAGTCGATCTTCACGTCGGCGAGCTGGGGGAACGTGATGAGCATGTCGCGGCGCATCGCTTGCGCGAGGTTGGGCGGCGCGAAGGTCGAGTAGCTGACCTTGCCGCCCCACAAGATCCGCCCATCAGGCGACGGACGGAAGTAGTCGAGCACGAAGCGGCTGTCGCACAGCGCGGCGCGCGCGGGCATCAGCGCCTGCGCGCGCGCGTAGCCGAGCGGTTCCGTTGCGATCACATAGGTGCCGACCGGCATGATCTTGCGCGCGAGCTGTGGAGCGAGCGCGCCGAGGTAGGTATTGCACGCGAGCACGACGTATTGCGCGCGCACACGGCCCTTCGACGTTTCGACGAGATGCCGGCCGTCTTCCTTGCCGATCGACGTCACGCAGCTGTCTTCGAAAATTTTCACGCCGGCGTCTTGCGCGGCGCGCGCGAGGCCGAGCGTGTAGTTGAGCGGATGCAGATGGCCGCTATCAGGATCGAACAGTCCGCCCAGGTAGCGTGACGACTGCACGTACTCCGGCATCGCGTCGCGCTCGACGTAACGCAAACGGTCGTAACCGAAGCGCTCGGCGGCGTCGTCGCGCATGGCACGAAGTGCCTCGGTATGGCGTGGCTTGTTCGCCGCGGTGAGGTAGCCGAACGTCAGGTCGCAATCGATCTGGTGCTTGGCGACGCGGTCCTTGACGATGTCGAGCGTCTCGAGACCCATGTCCCAGACACGCTTCACGTCGGCGTCGTCCATGTGATTCGCGAACGCATCGATGCCGCATGCGAAGCCCGCGATCAACTGCCCGCCGTTGCGGCCGCTCGCGCCCCATCCGACTTTCGACGCCTCCAGCACAGCGACCGAGTGCCCGCGTTCGGCCAGATTGAGCGCGGCGCTGATGCCGGTGAGCCCGGCGCCGATCACGCAGACGTCGACGCTCAGCGCGTCGGCAAGGGGCGCGCGGCGCGTGGTGTCGTTGGCGGTGGCCGCGTAATACGACGCGACGTGAGGTTGATTCGAGAACTTGAGCATAGGCAGAAGAGGGCGCGAGGCGGCGCGTCGTTGACGAGCGCGGCGCCTCACGCCGCAGTGGTGCAGCGGTTTAGAACGAGTAGATGAACTGCGTGGCGAGCAGATCGTTCGACTTCGCGTACGAACCATCGTTGCGCAGGAACACCGCGTTGTTCGCCCAGTCGTGCCGGTATTCGACCTTCACGGTGATCTGCTGAGTCGGATAGAACAACAGGTCGAGCGCGACGTCCTGGCGGTTTGCGCCCTTGCATTCGATGCCGCCGTCGGTCGAGTTCTGGATGCAATCGGTGCTGACGCCGAAGCCATTGTACGGATCGCGGCCTTGACCGTTCAGCGCAATGCCGCCGCCACCACCGCCGTTCTTGCTGTCGACGAGGTAGTCGTAGCGCAGCGTCGCGCCCATCCGCCCGAGCATCGGCATGTTGAACTTGCGGTGCGCGAGCAGCGACAAGCCGTACCACTGCGCTTCGCCGCCGTTGAACGCCGCGTGCTGCTGCTGGCCGTAGTCGACTTCGGCGTTGTAGATCACGTCCGCGAGCGTGTACGTCAAATCCGCCTCGCCGAAGAAGTACGTGCCGTACGCGGTGCTCGACAAGCCGGCAGGACCATAGCCGATCGTATTGCCGTTCGAATCGGTGACCGTGGAGAGCGTCTGGCGTCCGATGTTGAACGAGCCGCCGATATCGAGCGCGCTCGACCACGTGTAGTCGGTACGCGCCGTGAACGTCGGGATCTTGTTGCTCGACGTGATCGGATCGCCGAACGCGTTGGTGCCCGATTGCGTCACTGAGCCGTAGGTGCGGTACTGCTCGTTGCCGAGGAAGAACTTCCACGCCCAATTGCTGCCATCGCCCGTGTAATTCAAGCCGACGCCGACATAGCTGCCCGGATCGGAGAAGTCGTAGAGCAGGTTGTGCGTGAGCGTCTGCATCTGGTTCGACTGCTGCACTTCATAGCCGCCGAAGCTCGGAATCAAGCCGGCCACGAAAGTGGTCGTGCCCGACAGCGGCACGTTGACCACAGCCGTGTTCAGGATGTCGAGGCCCGTGCTGCCGTGCTCGTTCTGCAGCAGCGTAATGCCATTGCCGCGATTCGGCATCAGCGTGATTTCGGCGGACGGCGCCATCGGGCCCACACCGAACGTCTTCTTGATGTCGAGGTACAGATCGCCGAACGTGCTGTTGAAGTAGTTGTAGTTGCTTTCGTGGTTCGCGAACAGGAACGACGAGCTGCTTGCAGCACGGTTATAGACGTAGGTCGGGTCGATGTAGCCCGTGATCGAGAGGCCCGCGATCGGTCCGGTGTTGGCGGCGTCGGTGAGCGAATCGACCTTCAACTGCTGATTCGCGATCTGCTGCTTCATCGACGCGAGGTCGTCGTTGGTCAACGTCGCCGTCGCCTTGCCGTAATCCGGCGACGAGACATCGACCGGCGCGGCGGGTGCGGCCGTGGCCGCTGGCGCGAGCGCCACGGTGCCCGATGTCCCGGCCACCGCCGGCTTGGACGCCACTTCCGCCTTGAGTGCTTTGACTTCTTTTTGCAGCGCCTTCAACTCGGACTGAAGCGCCTTGATTTCCGCGCTAGTCGAGTCGGCCAATGCGATCCCCGGCATGCTGGCCGCCACCAGCATGCATATCAGCTTCTTTTGCATCCCAATTCTCCGTTCTAGGTCGTTTGCAGTGAGGTTTCTTGTTCGATTCGTTTCAGGCCGTGCCGAGTGGTTCGGGTGTTTTGCGGGGACTCGCCGTTTGCGGAATTCGCGGCGTTTTCGGGTCGTCGGGCTCGATTGCCGCGAAGGCCATTTGCATGTCGCGCGTCCGCTTGCGTTCCTTCGCGAGCATCATCTGGTTCACGAGAATGACGCCGATCGTCACGAGCGTGATGAAGATGGTTGCGAGCGCATTCATTTCGGGGTTCAGACCGAGACGCACGCGCGAGAACACGACGAGAGGGAGGGTGGTCGAGCCGGGACCGGACAGGAACGCCGACAGCACGAGGTCGTCGACCGACAGCGTGAATGACAGGAGCCACCCGGACAGGATCGCCTGCGAGATCAGCGGCAGCGTGATCACGAAGAACACCTTCAGCGGCGTCGCCCCCAGATCC
>DATGHJ010000127.1:0-10203 GCA_035308085.1 Trinickia sp.
AAACTGAGTTCGTCGCCGCTCGAAGGCGAACGGGCGCGCCAGAAATTGATCGCGGCTTCTAGTTCGTTGATCGTAATATCGGACATGATTATTGAGATCGTTCCTTGGCCGCCTGCTCGAAACCGACGCGCGGCGGCGTGCTCCCAGCAGAGACGGCGCACCGGCGAACCGCGTGCTTCTAAGGCCTAACCCATTGTACTTGAGCGAAATCCATGCGACTCCTTCTGATCGAAGATGACCGCCCCATCGCGCGCGGTATTCAAAGCAGTCTTGAACAAGCCGGCTTCACCGTCGACATGGTCCACGACGGCATCTTTGCTGAACAAGCCCTCACGCAAAACCGCCACGAGCTGGTGATTCTCGATCTCGGCCTGCCAGGGATCGACGGCATGACGCTCCTGTCGCGCTTCCGCCAGAGCAACCGCCACACGCCCGTGATCGTGCTGACCGCGCGCGACGAGTTGAACGACCGCGTTCAGGGCCTCAATTCCGGCGCCGACGACTACATGCTCAAGCCGTTCGAACCGGCCGAGCTCGAAGCGCGCATCCGCGCGGTGATGCGCCGCAGCGGCCCGCACAGCGATATGCCGCGTCCGGAAGTGTCGTTGGGCGGTGTGCGCCTGTCTGGCGTCGATCGCCGCATCTTCAACGACGACAAGCCGCTCGAACTGTCCCCGCGGGAATTCGCGGTGCTCGAGATGCTGCTGCTGCGCCATGGCCGCGTGGTGAGCAAGGCCCAACTGCAAGATCACCTGACGCACTTCGGCGGCGATCTCGGCGACACCGCGATCGAAGTCTATGTGCACCGCGTGCGCAAGAAGCTCGAAAACTGCCGCGTCGAAATCGTCACGGTGCGCGGCTTCGGCTATCTGTTGCAGGAAATCCGCCAGGCTTCTTGAGCCGGCAGAGCGCTATAACCCCGGATTGAGCCTTGGCCCGCACTTGCGCCACGTATCCCACGCGCGGCGCTTTCGCGAGTCACAGAGCCCTCCGGGGTTTTCTACTTCGCAAGTCCTGAGATGAAACAGCCCCCGCGCTCACTGCGTTCGCTGTCGAAAGTAGTTGGCGCTTTAGCGCTTACTCCTGTCCCATGCAAAGCTCCCCCCAAGGGGGTGTCAGTAAGCTTGGGGCGGCCCGGCGCATACTGATATGTCCTACGTCGCCGCGAATAGCCTGCGCCGCTCGCTGCTGCGGCGCCTAGCCGCCCCGCTGTCGCTGCTCGCGCTGATGAGCGGGCTGATCGCGTATTGGCTCGCGTGGCAATACACGCAGCACGTCATCGATCGATCGCTCGCCGATCTCGCCACCGCGATCTCGAAGCAGATTCAGATCGCCGGACCCGACGCGTCGATCACCGTCCCGCCGCTTGCGCAGGCAATGTTCTCCGACCCGACTGAGAATTTGATCTACCGGATCAGCGACGGCGAGAACGAAATTGCCGGCGACCCGAAGCTGCCGCTGTTCGGCTCGAACGTGCGGCGCATGCACTACGCGTACGCGTTCGAGGCGCAGCATCAGGGCGTGAGCGTGCGGGTCGCGCAGGTTCGCGTGAATCAGGCAGGCGGCAATCCGATGATCGTCGAGGTTGCCCAGCCGGTGCGGCATCGTTTCCGGATCGCCGCCGAGTTTCTCGTCGCGATCATGATGCCCCTGTTGCTGTTGCTGCTCGCGGGCTGGGTCATCGTCTGGCGTGTGGTCAATCAGCAGCTCAATCCGCTGACGGATCTCGCCGACTCGCTCAACCGGCAGACACACACGTCGCTTGAACCCGTCGACGAGACCTACGTGCCGGTCGAGATCCGCCCACTGACCAGTGCGCTGAACGCGCTGCTCGAACGCCTGAAGACCGCGCTCGACGCGCAGCGCAAATTCATCGCCGACGCCGCGCATCAACTGCGCACGCCGCTCACCGCCGTGAAGCTGCATGCGGAACAGGCCGCGAACGCACGCGACCCGGCGCAAACGCTCGCCGCCGTGTGCGAGCTGCGCGCCGCCGCCGATCGCGCGGTGCGCCTGTCGAACCAGCTTCTGTCGCTCGCACGCGCGGAACCGGGCGCGCAGGCCGCGCGCTTTATCGAAGTGGACCTAGCCGCGCTCGCGTTCGAAACCGGCGCGGAATGGGTGCCGCGCGCGCTTGCCGCGCACGTCGACCTCGGCTTCCAGCGCCTCGACGATCCGGCGAATGACAGCCCGCTCGTCGTGCGCGGCAATCCTGTCTTGCTGCGCGAGGTGATCGCGAATCTGCTCGACAACGCGCTGAAGTACGTCCCGCCGGCACGCCTGGATGGCGGCAGAATCACCGTCAGCGTCGCACAGGTGACGATCGACGCCATCGCGTACGCCGAAATCATCGTCGAGGACAACGGCTCGGGCGTGCCCGGCAATCAGCAAGCCGATCTCTTCAAGCGCTTTTTCCGCGGCGATGGGCAGAGCATTGCCGGAACCGGCGTCGATGGCGGTGCGGGCCTCGGGCTCGCGATCGTCCACGACATCATGGTCTTGCACGGCGGCAGCGTGCAGTATGCCGACGCACCCGAAGGCGGGGCGCGCTTTATCCTGCGTATGCCGCTCGTCGCGTCCGCACGCGCGGACGATACGGCGCCCGCCAAAAGAAAATCGGCCCAACATGCGCCGATCGATCTGTGAACTCGCTGCTCATCGCATTTGCCTGATTCGAGCAGCAAACGATAAAACGCGAGAAGTCCGCCCAGCTTCGTGAGCGAGCGGCCTTGGCTCGAAGCTAGTCTTTCTTCTTGCGCTTCTTTTCTTTCTCTTTGTCCTTCTCTTTCGTCGAAGCGAGCATCGTGCCGCGGCACTTGCGCGCGCCGCAGCGGCATTCGTACTCGCGCTTGAGCTTTTTCGTCTGACGCGCATCGATCACGAGACCGTAGTCGTAAAACAGCTCCTCCTCCGCGTCGATGTTGCGCAGCGCGTGGATGAACACGCGTCCGTCCACCTCTTCCGCTTCGCAGTTCGGCGCGCACGAGTGGTTGATCCAGCGCGCGCTGTTGCCGTTCACTTTGCCGTCGATCACACGGCCGTCTTCGAGCGCGAAGTAAAAGGTGTGATTCGGCTCATCGGGGTTGTGCGGATGCCGTCGCAGCGCCTCCTTCCACGAGATCCGTTCACCCTTGTATTCCAGCAAACGTTCGCCTGCCTTGATCGGCTCCACGGCGAACACGCCCTTGCCGTGCACACCCGATTGGCGCACGACCGTCCTGCGTGAACTCATCGACGAATCCTTTGTAAAACTGCAGCCGGCCACCGCCGGCCGGCATGTGCCGCGCGTGAGCGCGTGGGGCATTTTCAATGCTTGGCGCGTTGCACGGGATCCGAGTCAGTGCTCTGCGTGGGGCCGGAGTAAGTGCTGAAGCACCAACTCCAGCCGACGGCTGAAGCGCTAACTCGGATCGGCATAGAAAACGCGGCGCCGAGCGGGCGCCGCGTGAACGTGCGACGCGAGCGCGCCACAACCGGCATCGTACACGGTCGAGACCGCTTAATTCAACTTCGTGCGCCGCTTCCCGCGCGCGGTCCAATACGATGGGACGTCAACGTTGCCCGAAGGAAATATCGCCGAACAACGCCTTCTGATCGCGCGGCTGCGAACGCCAGTATTGCGGCGGCGCCTCGACCGTCGCGCCGAGCTGCGCGGCGGCATGCCACGGCCAGCGCGGGTCGTATAGCATCGCGCGCGCCATCGCGACGCAATCGGCCTTGCCCGATTCGATCAACTCGTTCGCATGAGCCGGATCGGTAATGAGGCCGACGGCGACCGTCGTGATGCCGGTTTCCTTCTTGACGGCTTCAGCGAACGGCACTTGATAGCCGGGGCTCAGCGGAATCTTCTGCAGTGGCGATACGCCGCCCGACGACGTATCGATCCAATCGCAACCGCGCTTTTTCAGTTCGTGCGCAAACGCGATCGTGTCGTCGAGCGTCCAGCCGCCGTCGACCCAATCGGTCGCCGACACGCGGACGCCGACCGGCTTGTCGGCCGGAAACGCCGCGCGCACGATTTCGAAGGTCTCGAGCGGAAAGCGCATGCGGTTTTCACGCGAGCCGCCGTATTCGTCGGTACGGTGATTCGCGAGCGGCGAGAGAAATTGGTGCAGCAAATAGCCGTGCGCGCCGTGCACTTCGAGCGCGTCGATGCCGAGACGCGCGGCGCGCCGGGCCGTAGCGGCGAAGGCTTCGCGGATGCGATTGAGCCCGGCGGTATCGAGCGCGAGCGGCGGCAGCTCTTCGGGCTTGTGGGCAATCGCCGATGGCGCATGCGTCATCCAGCCGCCCTCCGCGACCGGAATCAGTTGGCCGCCCTCCCACGGAACATGGCTCGATGCCTTACGCCCGGCGTGCGAGAGCTGCATGGCGATGCGAATCTTCGAGTGCCGGCGAATTGCCGCGAGCACCGGCACGAGCGCCCGTTCGGTCACGTCGTCCCACAAGCCGAGACAGCCTGGTGTGATACGCCCGTCAGGCTCGACGGCCGTCGCTTCGATGCACAACATACCCGCGCCCGACAGGGCGAGATGACCGAGATGGATCATGTGCCATGCAGTCGCCTCGCCGCGTTCGGCGGAATACTGACACATCGGGGAGACAACGATGCGGTTCGGAAGCGTCACGCTGCGCAGCGTGAGCGGAGAAAACAACGCGGCCATGGAAATCTCCGACGGGATTCGCCCGATACGACAGAGAAGCGCCCGAGCATAGCACGCGAGTTTTATGCTTGCAGACGGCGATCTCGGCGCCTATTTGCGCTTCGCCGCGCCCGCAGTGTCGAGCCATTCATCGAAGGTCTTGCGCGCGGCGATCTCGAGCGCGGGGCCGAGACGGGCAGTGTCGGCACGCAATTGCTGAGCGTCGACACCCGGCGTCGCGGCGATTTCTCCCGCGTTGCCGATTAGCCAAGGCTCGATCCGTTCGGCGCGAATCTCCGGATGGCATTGAAAGCCGAGCACGTGATCGCCCCACGAAAACGCCTGGTTTTCGCAAGCCGGCGTGGAGGCAAGATGCGTGGCGCCGGCCGGAAGGTCGAAGGTGTCGCCGTGCCAATGGAACATCGAGGTATGCGCGCCGTCGAGATGGCGCAGCGACGAAGCCTGTCCAGCGGCGGTCAGCGTGAGCGGGCTCCAGCCGAGCTCCTTGGTTGCCGCCGGATAGACGCGCGCCCCGAGCACGCGCGCGATCAGTTGCGCGCCGAGGCAGATGCCGAGCGTCGGAAGCCCGGCTGCGATGCGTTTTTCGAGCAGGGAAAGAATCGGCCTGAGCGCCGGGTAGGCGGCGTCGTCAAACGCGCTGATCGGCCCGCCGAGCACCACCGTCAGCGTTGCCGCGGCCGGGTCCGGCGCATCGAGGCGCGCCAGCCCGACGTCCAGATAGCGCGGCGCCACGCCGCGCTCGCCCAGCACGCGTTCGAGACTCCCTAAATCCTCGAAGTACACGTGGCGAATGGCCAACGCTTCGCGATTCATCAAGGCTCAGCTCCCCGCGACGAGTTCGAACGAGAATTCGAGAGACGGCGCCGAAAGCCAGGCAGCCGGTGCGTGACCGGCCGGCCTGTCCGCAAGCGCCATCAGCCTTGCTGCGCGAAAATCTTCCAGGTCTTTTTCTGCGTACCGACGTCGGCTTCTTCGTGGACCGAACAATCGAGACGCAAGTCCGTGTCGGCAAACGACAGCTCGAGCAGCTTGCAGCGATGCGGCGTTTTCTTCGGATTCTTGCTCGGCTCGAAGTGCGTGCAAGTCACGCACATCCGATGCTGCGGAATGTCGCCCTGCACTTGCAGCTGGCGAATCATCTTCAGCAGCGTGCGATAGAACACCGCCTGCTCCTCGTCGCGCAGCGTGCCGATCGCTTCGGACAGGAAGTCCGGCCACTGCAGCGCGCGCTTGGCCGCGGTACGGCCGCGGGCCGTCAGACGCACGGCCAGTGCGCGGCCGTCGTCGAGCGCACGGCGCTTTTCGACAAGGCCCTTGGTTTCAAGCGTGCTGACCGCATCGCTCGTCGTCGCGGCGGTCAACGCCGTTTCGCGCGCGATCTCGCCCAAACGCATCGGACCCCTGCGTTGCATCAGCAAGACGAGGATCTCGCCCTGGGTCGGCGTCAGGCCAGCGCCTTCAGCCCACTCCCATGCCTGGCTGCGCATGGCCGTGCTCAGCCGTAACAGGCTGTGCGTCACGCGCCCAGTTGCTTGCTCTCCGTATACACCTTCGCTCATAGTCTTTCGTTCGCTATTGACAGCGTGCTGCTGTTGAGTCGGCCGCGTGGTGCCTCGCGCCTACGGCCTGCCGTGGGGTGGCTCTCGCCGCGGTTTTTCCGCGGGCGCGCCGATTTTACTATCTCAAAAATTTCGTGCTGCTTGAGCTTCAAAAACTGGTCTTTGAGGCTCGCCGCGCTCTTCGGCGATGCGCCATGCGTTATACCCGATCGCCGAGTCACCTGCATGACTTCACCTCCCAACAAAACCGTCATTCTATTCGAGAGCGGAGAATCGTACAGCTAAGTTATTCAGTGAATGTTGTGGATAACCTTGGGACAACTGCTGGGACTGATTGTGCGTGATTTCTTGATAACGTCATAGTGCGACGTAAACGTCATCGAAGTTATCCCGTCGTCCGGCCGCAATCGCACGCTTCGCCCACGAGGTTATCGTTTACGCAGCCCGTTGAGTTTACGCCGAATTCTGCCGTTTTCCACAGGCGGGCACGGCCCTTGTTAACTATTACTACGTTTGTATACGTAAACTTTAAGAAAACCTAAAGGAACGGCTGCCGGTATACCACGAAGCGAAAAAAACCTGATGCAGTTCCTTAAAACTGACGTGCCGCTTGCTTCGCCCCCGCCCGCTCCCTCTACCCGCGCCACTGCAAGCACTGCTGCCGGACGGCTTCGTGCAGCGACTTTTCCTTGTCGAATATGCCGCGCAGCCAGGTCGCGTCGTTGACCTGCCCGCGCGCGATCGCGGCAACCTCGGTGAGCGCCGCCTTCGAGCCGAGCACCTCGGCATGCGGCTCGATCGCGTCGAGCGTTTCGAGAATGTCCTCGGAAATCGAGCGGCGCTCGCCCGTCTGCGGATTGATGCACATGCCGGCCAGACCGAAGCGGCACGCCTCGAACCGGTTGAAGGTATAGACGAGGTAATCGTCCTCTTTCGGCGTCACGGGCTTGTCGAGCAGCAGATGGCGCGCGAGCGTCTGGATGTAGCACGCGATCGCCGCGGCGCGATCGACAGACAGCGGCGTATCCATCACACGCACCTCGATCGTGCCGAAGCCGGGCTTCGGCCGGATGTCCCAGTAGAAGTCCTTCATGCTGTTGACGACGCCCGTCTTGACCATCTTCGAGAAATATTCCTCGAAGCTGTCCCAGGTCAGCACGAACGGCGCGCGGCCCGAGAGCGGGAACGCGAACACGGAATTCAGGCGTGCCGAATGAAAACCGGTGTCGACGCCCTGCACGTATGGCGACGAGGCCGACAACGCGATGAAATGCGGAATGAAGCGCGACATCGAATGCAGCATGAAAAGCGCGCTGTCCGGGTCCGGGCAGCCGATATGCACGTGCTGGCCGAATACCGTGAATTGTTTCGCGAGATATCCGTAAAGCTCGGAAAGGTACTGAAAGCGCGGCGTATCGAAAATCTGCCGCTCGCTCCATTGCTGGAATGCATGCGTGCCGCCGCCGCACAGGCCGACGTTCAGGTGATCGGCCGCCGCGACAAGCGTGTCGCGGATCTTGCGCAGATCGGCCATGGCCTGTTCGTGCGACGTGCAGATGCCCGTCGACAGCTCGATCATGCTTTCGGTGATTTCGGGCGTGATGTTGCCCGGGATTTTTTCGTCCTTGACGAGCCGCATCAGATCCGACGCGGCTTTGGTCAGATCATAGTCGTGCGTGTTGACGACCTGGATCTCGAGCTCCACGCCGAACGTGAAAGGCTTGGAGTTGATGAAGGCTTCGAGCGACATGGCGTCCTCTGCAATTCAAATCAAATGTCGCGGCGTTCGCCGACGAGCGTCAGGCTGCGATACACGAGCCACGGACCCACGATCTGCAACACCACGATCGAGCACATGACGACCGCGCTCAGCATCGGATCGAATTTCGGGTACAGGTCGTAGGTATCTTCGACGAGCAAATAGGCGAGCGCCGACATCGGCGAAAGCGACAAACCGAGCGCGGCGCCTTGCTTCCAGTTGAGCCCGCTCGGCTTCGCGAATGCGAGCACGCCCACGAGCTTCGCGACGAACCGCGCGATGATCAGCCCAAGCGCCGCGACGCCGCCAAGCGCGATGTCCTGCCATTCGAACGACGTCAGCGTCAGCACGAACAAGATGACGGTGAGCAGCCAGCCCGCCGTGCCGAAATGCTGGGGCCACAACTGCGGCTTCGCTACGAGATTCTTCACGATGATGCCGGCAGCCAACAGGCTCAGGATCGTCGAGAGCCTGAACAGATGCGCAACCGCGATCGCGAGCAGCACGAGCCCGAACAACGCAACGAACGAATGCTCGTCCTGCAAATTGAAGTGCCGATACAGGAAGGTACAGGCGCGCGCGAGCGCGAACGCGAGAATCAGCGAGCCGACGAGCAGATAGAGCGGCTGAATGATCGTCGCGAGGACGTTGCCATACGTTTCCTGGTGCACCCAGCCCGATGCGAGCTTCTCGATGACGACGGCATACATGCTGTTGAGCGCGGTCAGTGTCAGGAGACGTTGCGTCACCTGCCCTTCGGCGCGCAGCTCGGTCTTCAGTTGAATCACCATCGCGGGGGACGTCGCCATGGCGATCGACGCGAGCACGACCGCGACGATCACCGGGACGCGCAGGAAGATCAACACGACGAACACGAGGATGAAAGTCAGCGTGGCTTCCGCGAGGCTCGAGGCGATGAGCCATGGATTGCGGCGGATCCACCGCAAGTCGAGCCGGCCGCCGAGCTCGAACAGCAGCAAGCCGAGCGCGACGTCGAGCAACAGACGCGACGTGCCCCCGGTGCTCGCATCTATCACGCCGAAGCCCGCGGCACCGGCGATCAGTCCGATCACGCCGTAGCCCGAGATGCGCGGCAAATGCCAGGCCCGATAGCAGAGTTCGCCGAGCAAACCCGCGGCGAGCATCGCGAGGCCCGCCCAAAAGATTGCGTCGGGCACGAGCGGCCAACCCGGGAAGAATGAAAACGCCGATTTCATCGTTATGGCTTCTCCTTTGCAAACAACCGAGCGGCACATGGCCGCGTCACGACCAGCCAGCCTGGGAGGCCGCTGTGTTCTGACTCGCAACGCGAGTGGTCGATGATCGAATGAAAGCTGAAACGGATGCGCCGGCACGGGCGGGTGCGTTGGACGGACCCCGGCACGCAGCCAGTGTGCAAGGTGTTGCGTTCGGCAAGACGCGTTGAACTGCTGCCGTCTTGATGATGGATCAGATTCCGAAGCGGGCGCACCGTTCCGTCGAAGCATCGGTGCCCTGTTCGCCACCGATGCGGGAAGAAGCCGGATTGTGCCACAGCGAACGCGTATACGGCACGAATCTGCGCTAATTCGCCTCTATCTCGGTAAAAACGAACATTAACTTCAGACGACACGGAATAATCGACCGATTCGTGCAATGCACGGATTGGATTTTCGCTTCGGTCTTGGTGCCTCAGACGCGTTGCCGTGCTTTGACGCGCTTCGAGGTATACGCAGCCCGGGCGGTCTAGGTGTCTTGGTTTACTGGTTTACCGTATGTATACATAGTAGAAGTTAACAAAGGCACCACTTTTCTGTGGATAACTGCCCTTTCCTAATCCAAATCAGACGTTTACCGAACGCATAACCGGACGTGGAGCATGTGCGCCGGCGACGGGCAGGGTTGAGTAACTTTTTGCCGTTTCGCCAGACCGCCGACTTACCCCGTATACGTGCACATCGCGTCCACACGAATTTCACGTGACTTTCGCGAGGTTGTCCACAGCGTCGGGTGGATAACTTTTTCGCTCAATCGAGCGCACCGTGGCGCAGCGTGCGCAATAGATAGCGCGCGGGGTCGATGCTTTCGGCAAGATCCCGTTCGATTGGCCAAGGCTCGGCTTCGATCTGCGAGGTGATCAACTCCGCGGCAAGCGTCGCCCAAACAAGGCCGCGCGAACCGTAGGCGAAGGCGCCATAGAGACCGTCGGCGCGCGGCAGGTCGAGCGGCCATGCGCCGCGCA
>DATGHJ010000128.1:0-3369 GCA_035308085.1 Trinickia sp.
TACGCCATCGAGCCGGGGTGAATGCCCAACGTGCCGGCCTGCCGGCCGGCGCGCCAACTCCGCGGCACCCAGTATTCGAGATCGGCGGCGGAGCCGGTCAGCCCCAGCGAGCGCGCCATCCGCAGGTTCTCCGCGATGCGATGACCGCCGCGTAGCGGGATCAGCGTCGTGCGCGCGGTGCGCGCGATGGCGTCCGACGCGCCGCCGTACCGATGCATGCAGAGCCGCTTCGCGCCGGCGGCGCGCGCAACGAATGCGTATTGCCAGCGCGTCGCGGGAAACGGCAGAACGCAGAGGTCGTAGCGCTGCCGGCGCATGCGGCGAACGTTGGCGAGCATCTCCACGGGGCTCGGTCGCAACGGCAGCTCGGCTACGTTTCGCGCGATTCCCAGCGCGCGCACGTACTCGGTGACGGGCGGCTGCCACGTCAACACGTCCGTGTTCCACGCGTCCGCAGCCAGGCCGCGAAGCAGCGGGCTTGCGGCCAGCGCATCCCCGAGCCCTGGTAACAGGAGCACCAACGCCGAACCGGGTGGCAAACTACGTCTAGTCTCTGATGGCGAGCGGAACGACGATTTCGTGCGAGCTCGTTGCGAAATCGGCCTGTGCCGGCGGGCGCTCCAACCGATCGTAGTAGTGTAAAATCCGCATTCGATAAAAGATCGCTAACGTATCGAGAAAGACATTCCACACGGCAGGCAGCCGAACCCGGCTGGAGATTCGCTGAAAGTTCAGGGTAACGGGTGCCTCGACGATCCTATAACCAAAGTGATGCACGTTCGCGAGGAGCTCGAGATCGAACGCGAAGCGCTTTACGAGAATGCGCGGGAGCACCTTATCCAGCACTTCCCGCCTGAAGAGTTTGATGCCCGTCTGCGTGTCGCGCACGGGCAAGCCGAACAGCGTCCGCACCAGCACGTAATAAAAGAAGCTGTAGACGCGCCGGGCGGGCGGATAGTCGACCTTCGACCGCGGATGAAACTTCGAGCCGATGACAGCGTCGGCTTTGCGCTCGTTCATAACGCCGAAAAAGTCGGCAAGCTGCTCCGGATGCAGATCCATGTCGGCGTCCAAGAACGCCACGTAGTCGCCGCGGGAGTACGCCGCGCCGCAGGTCAGCGCGTTTCCTTTGCCCTCGTTGCGGGTGCAGCGCACGACGCGCACGTGATCCGGCCATGCGCGGAGCGCGTTGCTCGCCGCCGCGTGCGTTCCGTCCAGGCTGCCGTCGTCTACGACGATGATCTCGAAGTCAACGCCGAGATCGCGCATCGTCTCCACGGTCTCGCACACGTTTTCGGCAATCGAACTAGCCTCGTTGAAAGCGGGCATGAGTATCGAGAGCATGGGCCAGGAACGTTTGCTCTCTGTAGAGGACCAGCCTGCCCGGCAAAAATTGATTCTAGTCAATAAGTCGCACCCCCAACTTGTGGACTCTACGCGATCGGCGCCTCGCGGTTTTCCGGCGGGCTGACGAGGTTGCGCTCGAACTTCGCGACGATCGTGCGCCACGCCAGATCGAGCTCCTCGACGCCGAGCATGCGCGCGACTGCGACGAATACCGTTCCGCCGATCGCGATCTGCCCGAATAGGAACCATGCGCGCGACGCAAGCGACGCTTCGGGCGTCACGCCGAGGGCGCCGATCCATCCGAGCGCGGCAAGCATTGCAAGCGAGCTGATGACGACTTTTCCAGTGGAAGCAAGCAGGGCGCCCCAGTCGATTCCCGCGACGAGCCGTGCGGTCAGCATCAGTAAGAGCAGCGCCTGCACCGTCTGGCTCGTCGAGTTCGCGAGCAGCAGACCCCGCGCGCCAAGACTGGGGAGCCAGATGAGGGACAGCAGGACGTTCAGCACGACCGTCACGACGGAGATCGTGACCGGCCACATCGTTTCGTGACACGCGAAGCAGCACCGCGTCAGGACGACGTTGGCCGCCAGCGCGATCAAACCGACCGCCGCGTACGGCAGCAACCCGGCGGTGAGATCGGTCGCGCTCGCCTCGAACGTGCCGCGCTCGAAGAGCGCCTGCACCATCGGATGCGCGAGCATGATGAGCGCGCAAGCCGATGGTATCGTGATGAAATTGACGATCCGCAGTCCCGTGACGACGCTGCGCGCGACGCCCCGCCGGTTCTCCCGCGCGAACTGCGCGGCCAACAATGGAAAGATGACCGTCGCGATGGCCGCCGCGAATATTTGCTGCGGAAAATTCACGAGCTTGGTCGCATAGTTCATGCCGGCGATGTACCCGGGCGCGAGCGTCGAGGCGAAGAATCGATCGAAGAACAGCGCCAGCTGACCCGCCGCCGAGCCTACCATGATCGGTCCGAGCAGCACCCAGATCTTGCGCAGGCCCGGATGCCGGAGGTCGATGATGGGCCGGTACTTGCCGATCGACAAGAACGACGGGAGCTGCACCAGCACCTGCGCCGTGAGCCCGAGGACCGTCCCCACGACGAGGGCATAGATGGCAATGCCGTGAGTCAGCAGCACGACGCAGGCGATCGTCACGATGTTGACGGCGACACCCACGAGTGCGGCCGACCTGAACCGGTGATACGCGTTGAGCATCGCGGAGAGCACTCCACTGAGGCTGACGGCCACGATGCTGGGCATCAGCCACCGCGTCATCCGGATCGCGACTCCCATCTGGGGCGGCGGGAAGCCGTGCGCGATCAACGGCACGTACCACTTGGCGGTGAAGAAGCCGATGACGGCGCACGTCGTCAACACGATTGCAAGGATATTGAGCGTCGTGCTCGCGAGGCGCCACGCCTCCTCTTCTTCGTGATGCGCGAGGTACTCGGAGAACGTCGGGACGAGCGCGCTCACCAACGCGCCATTGAAGACGCCGAAGAGAATCGTCGGAATCGTCGCCGCAGCGAGGAACGTGTCCATCTCCCACCGCGTGCCGTAGTATCGCGCGTTCACGACCTCGCGCATGAAGCCGAGCAGCGTCGACGCGAACGTCGCGCCCATGATGAAGAACGTCGAAGACGCGACCGAAATGCGATGACGCGGACGGCGGGGCTGGGGAACGACCCGCAGGTGACGCGGCGAGGACTTAATGCGCTCCGTCCCTCCGCAATACGGCCGGAATGGTCCGAAGGATGATCAGCAGATCGCCGAGCGGGGTCCAACTGTCGACGTAGCGATTATCGAGATCCATCCAGTGCTCGAACGAGACTTCGCTGCGGCCGTTGATCTGCCACAGGCACGTGACGCCCTGGGGAACGGTGAGCCGGCGCAGCGCGATCGTGTCGTAGTGCTCGACCTCGCTCGGCAGGGCCGGGCGGGGACCGACGAGCGACATCTCGCCCAGCACGACGTTGACCAGGTTCGGCAGCTCGTCGATGCTCGCGCGCCGGAG
>DATGHJ010000129.1:0-3473 GCA_035308085.1 Trinickia sp.
ACGCCAGGATGTGGGTCGCAATGCGGTCGAGGAACCAGCGATCGTGCGAGATCACCATCACCGAGCCCGCGAATTCGAGCAACGCGTCTTCCAGCGCGCGCAGCGTTTCGACGTCGAGGTCGTTCGACGGTTCGTCGAGCAGCAGCACGTTGCCGCCCGAGATCAGCGTCTTCGCGAGGTGCAGGCGGCCGCGTTCGCCGCCCGACAGGTTGCCGACGATCTTCTGCTGGTCGCCGCCCTTGAAGTTGAAGCGGCCGATGTACGCACGCGACGGCGTTTCGTACTTGCCCACCGTCAGCACGTCGGCGCCGCCGGAAATCTCTTCGAACACCGTTTTCGAGCCGTCGAGCGCGTCGCGGCTCTGGTCGACGTAGGCGAGCTTGACGGTCGGGCCTTGCACGATCTCGCCCGAATCCGGCTGCTCCTTGCCGGTCAGCATGCGGAACAGCGTCGACTTGCCCGCGCCGTTTGCCCCGATGATGCCGACGATCGCGCCCGCCGGAATCTTGAAGCTCAGGTTGTCGATCAGGAGCCGGTCGCCATACGCCTTGCTGACGTTCTTGAACTCGATGACTTCGTTGCCGAGCCGCTCGCCCACCGGAATGAAGATTTCCGAAGTTTCGTTGCGCTTCTGGTATTCCTGGCTGTTGAGCTCCTCGAAGCGCGCGATGCGCGCCTTCGATTTCGCCTGGCGGCCCTTCGGATTCTGGCGCACCCACTCCAGCTCCTTCTTGATCGCCTTTTGGCGCGCCGATTCGGATGCTTCCTCCTGCTTCAGCCGCTCTTCCTTCTGGTCGAGCCAGCTGCTGTAGTTGCCCTTCCACGGAATGCCGTGACCGCGGTCGAGCTCGAGAATCCACTCGGCGGCGTTATCGAGGAAGTAGCGATCGTGGGTGACGGCGACGACCGTGCCCGGGAAGCGCACGAGGAACTGCTCGAGCCAATCGACGGATTCGGCGTCAAGGTGGTTGGTCGGTTCGTCGAGCAGGAGCATGTCGGGCTTTTCGAGCAGCAGCTTGCACAGCGCGACGCGGCGCTTTTCGCCGCCCGACAGGTTCTCGATCTTCGCGTCCCAGGGCGGCAGACGCAGCGCGTCGGCGGCGATTTCCAACTGCTGCTCGGGGCTGCCGCCGTCGCTCGCGGCGAGGATCGCTTCGTACTTCGCCTGTTCGGCCGCGAGTGCGTCGAAGTCGGCGTCGGGCTCGGCGTAGGCCGCGTAGATCTCGTCGAGCTTCTTCTGGGCGTGGAAGACATCGCCGAGGCCGTCTTCGACCGCTTCGCGCACCGTCTTTTGCGGATCGAGCTTCGGCTCCTGCGGCAGATAGCCGATGTTCAGGTTCGGCATCGGCGTGGCTTCGCCTTCGATTTCCTTGTCGACGCCGGCCATGATCTTGATGAGCGTCGACTTGCCCGAGCCGTTCAGGCCGAGCACGCCGATTTTCGCGCCGGGGAAGAACGAGAGCGAAATGTCTTTCAGGATCTGGCGTTTCGGCGGCACGATCTTGCCGACGCGGTTCATGGTGAAGACGTATTGGGCCATGGGCTTCAAGTCGGATGTTGAGGCCGCGTTGCGCTCGATATGGCGCGCGCGGCGATGGGTGAAATGGGGCGGCGCTGTGGCGCAAGCGCGGCGCTTCGGTGCGCTCGCGCGTTGGCGTGGTGCGCGCTCAAGCGATCGCTATTGTACTTCGGGACCTCGCATCCGCGTCGCGCCTTCGGGCACGCGGCCCGATTTCGCATGCACGGACGAATGAACCGTTTCGCTTGCTGGCCGAATGGCCGGCTCGACAGGGTGGTGCGGGCTGTGGCATGGTCATGGGTCTCTCGTTTTTTCTTCGGATGACGAACACAATGCCCCGCATCATGGCGCGAGCGTCTGTGTCCGATTCGTTCGATTAGAAAAACTAAGCAATTTTTCAACCGTTTACGATGGAGGTGTGGGCATGCCGAGTGTGATTCACCGTGTTCTGATCGTGCCGTTTTGTGCGGTCTTGCTGGGAGCGTGTGCTTCCTCGCCGCCTGCGTCGAACGTGTCGTCGCTGCCGCTCATCGTGGCCCACCGCGGCGGCACCGCCGACGCCCCCGAGAACACGATCGAGGCGATTCGCCAGGCGCTCGCTCATCGCGCAGACGTCATGTGGCTCACCGTGCAGTTGAGCAAGGACGGCGTGCCCGTTCTGTACCGTCCGGCCGATCTGTCGGCACTCACGGATGCGTCCGGGCCGGTGGCGGACAAGACGGCGGCCGAGTTGGCTCGTGTGAACGCGGGCTGGACGTATAAGCGGCCCGGCGCCGCTGGCGCAGGCGAGTATCCGTATCGCCGCAATCCCGTCGGCATTCCCACCTTGCGCGATGCGTTGCGCGCCATTCCCGTCGACATGCCCGTGATCCTGGACATGAAGGCGCTGCCGGCCGCGCCGCAGGCGCAGGCGGTTGCAAAGGTGTTGAGTGATGAGAGGGCATGGCCGCGCGT
This sequence comes from Trinickia sp., assembly GCA_035308085.1. GTDB lineage: Bacteria > Pseudomonadota > Gammaproteobacteria > Burkholderiales > Burkholderiaceae > Trinickia_A. The sequence continues at coordinate 2,474 of DATGHJ010000129.1, forward strand.
CGTGATCTATTCGACGGAAGCGGCGTATCAAAGCGCGTTCGCGGCATACCCGCAGGCACGCTTGTTCGAGTCGCGCGACGCGACGCGCCTGCGATTGCTGCGGGTGCTGCTCAACGAGGGCTGCATGGACGCGCCCGCCAAATCGACGTGGACCGGCTTCGAATTGCATCGCAAACTCGCCGTCACCGAAAAATTCACTCTGGGAGAAGGGCGCTCGGAAGTGAACGCCACAATGTGGACGCCCGAGGCAGTCGCGTGCTTTCGGAGCCAGTCCGATAAGGTCCGCGTCGTCGCGATCGCCGTGAACAACGCCGACGACTACCGGAGCGCGGCATGCCTGGGCATCGACGCGGTATTGGCGGACTCGCCACGCGAAATGTCGGCGATTCGCGCGAAGATTGCGCTGCCGCTGCAATGCCCGGTGCGACGAGAAACCGCAACTGCGCAAAATTGATAGTCGCCAGCCAACACGGAGCGCAGATGCGACAAAGCCCGCAGTGACGCGGGCTTTGCTGTGCTCCGGTTCATCGACGCCTGATCGAGCGTCGGAAAACGAAGCAAACCTTACACGTTGAACAAGAAGTTCATCACGTCGCCGTCGTGCACGACGTATTCCTTGCCTTCGGCGCGCATCTTGCCGGCTTCCTTCGCGCCTTGTTCGCCCTTGTAGGTCACATAGTCGTCGAAAGAGATGGTTTGCGCACGGATGAAGCCGCGCTCGAAATCGGTGTGGATCACGCCGGCAGCTTGCGGCGCGGTATCGCCGATATGGATCGTCCACGCGCGCACTTCCTTCACGCCCGCGGTGAAGTACGTCTGCAGGCCGAGCAGCTTGAAACCGGCGCGGATCACGCGGTTCAAGCCGGGCTCCGTCAGGCCCATGTCCTTCAGGAAGTCCGCTTTGTCGGCATCTTCCAGTTGGGCGATCTCCGCTTCCATGGCGGCGCAGACCGCTACCACTTCGCTGCCCTCGGAAGCCTCCAGCGTCTTCACCTTGTCC
>DATGHJ010000130.1:0-2303 GCA_035308085.1 Trinickia sp.
TCGATATCGGCGGCGAGTCGACCCGCCCAGGCGCGCCTCCGGTGCCGCTCGACGAGGAGCTCGAGCGCGTCGTGCCGCTCATTGAGGCGTTGCGCGATGCGAACGTGCCGTTGTCAGTCGATACCTATAAGCCGCAGGTGATGCGCGAGGCGCTCGCTGCGGGCGCCGATTTGATCAACGATATCTGGGGTTTCCGGCGGGAAGGCGCCATCGACGCGGTGCGCGATAGCCGCTGCGGGCTGTGCGTGATGCACATGTTGGGTGAACCGCAGACAATGCAGCGCGGCGAGCCGTCTTATAACGATGTGGTCGCCGAAGTACGCGCGTTTCTCGAAGCTCGCGTCAACGCGTTGATGGAGGCGGGCGTCGCGCGTGAGCGTATCAGTGTCGATCCCGGCTTCGGATTCGGCAAGTCGGTGATCGAGCACAACTATGCGCTGCTCGCGAATTTGCCGGAGACGGCGCCGCGCCCGCCTGTTGCCGCGAAGCCGCTTCCCGTCCTCGTCGGGATGTCGCGCAAGTCGATGCTGGGGGCGCTGACGGGGCGTCCCGCGCCGGAGCGCGTTGCGGCGAGCATCGCGGCGGCAGTGTGCGCCGCCGAACGAGGCGCTGCGATCGTGCGCGTGCATGATGTCGCGCAAACCGTAGACGCGATGAAAATTTGGGCCGCCGTGCGCGATGCGACACGACGCGGCTGAGTCAGTCATTAGGAGAATTTTTTAACATGGCACGTCGCTATTTCGGTACAGACGGCATTCGGGGCAAAGTCGGAGAGGCGCCCATCACGCCGGATTTTGTGTTGCGGCTTGGGTACGCGGCGGGCAAGGTGCTCGCCGGCGCGGACAACTGGGCGAAGACGGGCACGCGCCCGACGGTGCTGATCGGCAAGGACACGCGCGTCTCGGGCTACATGCTCGAAGCCGCTCTCGAATCGGGCTTCTCGGCGGCAGGCGTTGACGTGATGCTGGCCGGCCCGATGCCGACCCCCGGCGTGGCGTATTTGACACGCGCGCTGCGGCTGGCGGCTGGCGTCGTGATCAGCGCTTCGCACAATCCGTATTTCGACAACGGCATCAAGTTCTTCTCGGCCGACGGCAACAAACTGCCCGACGACGTCGAACTGGAGATCGAGAAGCAGCTCGAGGGGCCGCTCGAATGCGCGCCGTCCGAGCGCCTCGGCAAAGCGCGCCGGCTTGATGATGCCGCCGGCCGCTACATCGAATTCTGCAAGAGCACGTTCCCGGCGGCGTTCGATCTGCGTGGGATCAAGCTCGTCGTCGATTGCGCGCATGGCGCCGCGTACGACGTCGCGCCACACGTGTTCCACGAGCTCGGTGCGGAAGTCATTCCGATCGGTGTCGCGCCGAATGGATTCAATATCAATGACGGCGTCGGCGCCACCGCGCCCGATGCACTGGTGCGGGCGGTGCGCGCGAATCGTGCGGATTTCGGCATTGCGCTCGACGGCGACGCGGACCGTCTGCAGGTCGTCGATGCGGCGGGCCGCCTCTACAACGGCGACGAGTTGCTGTATGTGCTCGTCAAGGACCGCATCGCGACGCACGGCAACGTTCCCGGCGCGGTCGGCACGCTGATGACGAACATGGCGGTCGAAGTCGCTCTCGAGCGCGAGGGCGTGAAGTTCGTGCGCGCAGCGGTCGGCGATCGCTACGTGCTCGAAAAGCTACGCGAGCACGGCTGGCAGCTTGGCGCGGAGGGCTCGGGGCATATCCTGTCGCTCGACCGGCACTCGACCGGCGACGGCATCGTCTCGGCGCTGCTCGTGCTCGCAGCGATGAAGCGCAGCGGCCGCTCGCTTGCCGAGCTGCTCGAAGGCGTCACGTTGTTTCCGCAGACGCTCATCAACGTCCGCATGCGGCCGGGCGCCGACTGGAAGAGCAGCAATGCGATCAAGCAAGCAATCGGCGATGCGGAGCGTGCGCTCGGCAGCGCGGGCCGCGTGTTGATTCGAGCGTCGGGCACGGAGCCGGTACTGCGCGTGATGGTGGAAGCCGAGCGTGCTCCGGACGCGCTGCAGCACGCGGAAAGCATTGCGCGCGTGGTGAAGGAAGTCGCGGCCTGACCGGCGCTCGCGCTTGCGAGAAGGCGGTGAACCGGGGCGGGGTGTGGCAACCTGTCGCACCCCGATCCTAAAAAGCTTTCATCTGCTCATTGGCTTTTTTTGTAAGCCGTGTCTGTCTGTGTCACGCGATTCATGCGCAAACGGACAAAACCTTGTCTATATAGAATCCCGTCTTTGGGATTGTCACATTTCCCGCCCAGCGATTTTTCGTTTAGTCTCT
>DATGHJ010000131.1:0-7136 GCA_035308085.1 Trinickia sp.
CTCCTCGACCACAAGTGCAATTTCGCCGCCGCGCGGCGTATAACGCAGCGCATTCGCGAGCAAATTGCTCACCGCGCGCCGGAACAGCTCGGCATCGGCGCGAAGCCGCGCGCTGCCCCTCACGCGCAACTGCACGCCGGCGTCGTCGGCAAGCCCTTCGAAGTAGTCGGCGATATGAGCCAGCTCCTTCGCCGCATCCAGCTCGCCGAGCCGCGCCGCAAATTGCGGATGCTCCGCGCGCGCCAGAAACAGCACACTCTCGATCATGCGCGAGATGCGGTCGCACTCTTCGAGGTTCGACGCGAGCGCCGCCTGATATTCGTCGACGGAGCGCGGCCGCGCGAGCACGACTTCCGTCGCGCCGCGCAAGTTGCCGAGCGGCGTGCGCATGTCGTGCGCAAGATCCGCCGTGTATTGCGAGAGGCGCTGAAAACCGTCGTGCAGCCGGTCGAGCATCCGGTTCAGCGAGGCGACCAGCGCCTCGAGCTCGCTCGGCACGTGGTCCGCTTCGATGCGTGTGCTGAGGCGATCGACGGTCACGGTCCCCGCTTTTCTCGCGATCTCGCGCAGCGGCCGCAACGATTCGCGCACGAGCAGCCAGCTCATCAGGAACGCGAGCAGCACACCGCTGAACCCCACCCAGTAGAGGCGGTCGCGATAGTAGTCGAGCAGCAGCCAGCGATCGGTCATGTTGCGCGCGATGATCAGCGTGACCGGCGTGCCGTCGCGCAGCACGGCGTCGGCGGCGAGGCCGCGCACCGGCACGCCCTGCGACGTGTGCCACTCCGCGATGTCGCTTTGCGTGATCCGCTGCGTGGCGCCGAGGCGCCGCGACAGCGCGGGCGAAGGCGTCGAAGGATCGGCGATGCTTTCGGTGTTGTGATCGACGAGCACGTGCTGGTCGGCGTCGCGTATCTGCATCGAGAGCGCCGTGTTGCCGAGCACCTGGCTCGTCAGACGATCGGCGTGATTGCGCAATTCGTCGAGCGTGCCGAGCTCTTGCGCGAGCCGCCGCGTATGGCGCGCGATCAGCACGATGTCGAGATCGTCCTGCTGCTTGACCTGCCGGTCGAGCGCGAAGTACAGCACGCTGCCCACGAGCGCGAACACCGCCAGCGTCGTGCCGGCAAAAGCCAGTGCGAGCGTGCCGGTCAGCGAGCGTGACGCCATCAATCGGCCTCTTTGGCTTCGATCACGTAGCCGACGCCTCGCACCGTCTGAATCAGCTTGACCGGGAAATCGTCGTCAATCTTCGCACGCAGGCGGCGGATCGCCACTTCGACCACGTTGGTGTCGCTGTCGAAATTCATGTCCCAGACGTAGGACGCGATCTGCGTGCGGCTCAGGACCTCGCCTTGACGGCGCGCGAGCAATTGCAGCAACGCGAATTCGCGCGGCGTGAGATCGATGCGCGTCGAGCCGCGCCGCACGCGCCGCCGGTTGACGTCGATCTCCAAGTCGCCCACTTTCAGCAACTCGCTTTCGCGAGGCGGGCCACGGCGCGCGAGCGTGCGCACGCGCGCGAGCAGTTCGACGAAGGCAAACGGCTTGACGAGGTAATCGTCGGCGCCGAGTTCGAGGCCGTGCACGCGATCGGCAACGTCGTCGCGGGCGGTCAGGAACAGCACGGGAGTCGTGCGGGTCGCGCGCAAGGTCTTGAGCACGGCCCAGCCGTCCATCGTGGGCAGCATGACGTCGAGGACGATGACGTCGTAGCTCTCCTCTTGCGCGAGGATCAGCCCTTCGGCGCCGTCGCTCGCCACGTCGACGTGATAGCCCGATTCTTCCAGTCCTTTCTTGAGGTAGGCCCCCGTCTTCGGCTCGTCTTCGATGACCAGAATGCGCATCTGATGCTCCGCCAGCGGTTGGATCGATAGCTCGATTCTAAGCGCAACGAGGCGCGCTCGCGACGCTGCGCAACGCTTCGCAAAGATCCAATAGCGCGTTCAAGAGCGCCTTCTTGCGCGTCTTCCCGAATTTCCCACGCGCAAGCGGCGCTGCTCGCGAACGACTTGGGAATAGAGGTGGCTTGATGTAGCGCTCGGCGGGCGAGGCCATCCCAAGGCCCGCCCGCACTGCACATTACGCCTCGCTATCCACTCGCAACGCGGCTGCTTGCATCGCATTCGGCGCTTCCGCGAGCGCGAGGCTTTCCTTCGGCAACGCCCATTCGAGCCAGCGCGTGCGATGCACGACAACCAAAGCGAACGCCACCGCCGACAACCCGCCGAACGTCGCAAACCCCATCTGATAGCTGCCCGTGCTTTCCTTCGCGATGCCCATGATAACCGGCAGATAAAACCCGCCGATGCCACCGGCGGCACCGACGATGCCCGACATCAAGCCCGTCTTGCCGGTCCAGCGCTGCGGCACGAGCTGGAAGGTCGCGCCATTGCCGAGACCGAACAGCAGATACGTGACGACGAGCAGCGCGATCCCGGCCGGCAGCGGCGGCATCCAAGCGGCGAACGCGAAGTCGCACACGGAGATACCCGCGAGCAACAGCACAAGCGCACGCACGCCGGAGATGCGGTCGGCGATGAAGCCGCCGATCGGCCGCACCAACGCACCGAGGAACGCAAGCAGCGACATGAACAGCCCCGCTTCGAGCTTCGGCAACTGATAGAGCGAAATCAAAAGCGTCGTCACATACGACGACATTCCGACGAATCCACCAAACGTAATGCTGTACACCAGCATCACGACCCACGTATCCCCTTCGACCAGCACGCTGCGATAGTGCCGCGGCAACACGGCGATCGCGAGCAGCGCGCCGAGCACCGGCAGCAGCAGCACGCCCGTCTTGCCCGCGCCGAACACGCCCGCATGCACCGCGAGCACGAGCGCGACGAGCCCCGCCAACGTGGCGCAGAAACTGCCGAGCGCACGCGGCGCGCTGCCCGATTTGCGGCCGAGATCCTTCGCCCAGAACAACAACGCCGTCGCCGCCAGCGCGAGCAGCGGCAGCGCCGCGCCCGCCGCTTTCGCCCAGCCGAATTGATCGGCGAGACCGGGAAACATGAAGCCGTCGAGCACCGCGCCGATATTCCCCGCTGCGGCGAGCCCGAGCACGAGTCCCTGAACCTTGGGCGGATAGTTGCTGCCGGCCATTGGCAGCGCGACCGCGAAACTCGCGCCGCCGACGCCGAGAAAGACGCCAAGCACGAGCAGCAACGTATACGACGGCGCCGCCGGCAACAACAGCAGCGCCACGGGCGGCACCGCGGAGAGCAACACCCCGAACAGCGCCACGCGCCGCCCGTCGTAAGCCTGATACAGATTGCCGAGCGTCACGCGCAGGATGGCCGCGCCGAGCACCGGCACGGCGACGAGAAAGCCCTGCTCGGCCGGCGTCATCGCAATGTCCTTGTGGATGAACGGCGCGAGCGGTCCGAACATCACCCACACGGTGAAACCGGTATCGAAGTACAGAAAGCATGCAAGCAACGCACGCCAGTTACCGCTCTTTAGCGAATTCAACAGGTTTGTCATCGGTCTCTCACACGGTGGTGAAGGCTATTGAAACGCGCGGCCGGCATCGACATGCCGGCTCTGCGGGATGGTGTTGCGTCGAGTGGACCCGCCGGGGCTTGCCGAGCGGAGTACGCGGCATGCCGCCGACGGCGCAAAAGAAAACGTCCCGAAGCGACGCGGCGCGGATCGGTTGCGCGATCAGCGTGAAAGTCGCTTCGGGACGCCGTTGCCCCGTAGCCGCTCGCGAGAGCGGTGGATGAAACTGTGAATGCTTCAAGGCCGCCGTTGGCCTTGCGGCGACCTTACGCAATAGCCGTGCCATCGCGCGCGTGATTAGACAGGGCGAGCCACAGCGGCAAAAACGGGATGAATCGTGGAGGCGAAACAGGCGTTGGCGGTACGGAGAGAGTGCAGTGGATGCACTTCGATGACGCAGCGCACCATGATCGCGCGCACGCAGCGGCGATCGTGGCGCGGCCCGCAAGAACACGATCCGGCCTCCAGCTGACGCGAAGGCAGGAAAAAGGGAACTGATCCGCCTTTGCCGGCTCAGCCGTCGTGTTAAACGAGCCGTGAGACATCACGCGCGCGTAGGCGTTTATTCGATATTCGCGGCTTCTTTCGCGTGTTCGGCGAGGTGATCGACCATGTGCTGCGCCGCCGGCTGCAGCGCATCGAAGTCTCTGCAGCAGACGATGAAGCGCCGCTCAGCCCACCGGTCGGTGAGCGGATGTGCCGGACGGACCGCGAGCGCCAAGCGATCCTGCCGGTACGGACGCGACTGCGGCCCTTCGATGTCGACGTTGTCCCAGCACACGCCGATCGACGCCGCCCTTTATGTATCTGTCGGAATGTCTAAAATCGGCTCAATCCGTCCACGCGCCCACTGTCCGAGGTTCCGCATGAACACCCCCACCCGGCTTCCGCTCGAGGGCGTTCGCGTCATCGAATTCACTCACATGGTCATGGGCCCGACGTGCGGCATGATCCTCGCCGATCTCGGCGCCGAAGTCATCAAGATCGAGCCGCCCGGCGGCGACAAGACCCGCAACCTTCCCGGTCTCGGCATCGGTTTTTTCCGGACCTTCAACCGCAACAAAAAGAGCGTCGTGCTCGACATCAACACGCCGGAAGGACGTGCGACCGCGGTCGAATTGATCGGCCAGTGCGACGTGGTGCTCGAAAATTTCCGGCCGGGCTTGATGACGAAGCTCGAGCTCGACTATGAGACGCTCTCGAAGCAATATCCGCGGCTCATCTACGTATCGCACAAAGGCTTTCTGCCCGGCCCCTACGAGCATCGCGTCGCCCTCGACGAAGTCGTACAGATGATGGGCGGCTTGTCGTACATGACGGGGCCGGTGGGGCGTCCGCTGCGCGCGGGCACGTCAGTCAACGACATCATGGGCGGCATGTTCGGCGCGATCGGCGTGCTCGCCGCGCTGCGCGAGCGCGACGCCACCGGGCGCGGCCAGGAAGTGCAAAGCGCGCTGTTCGAGAACTGCGTGTTCCTGTCCGCGCAGCATATGCAGCAGTACGCGATGACGCACGAAGCACCGCCGCCAATGCCCGCGCGCGTATCGGCATGGAGCGTGTACGACGTGTTCACGCTGGCGGGCGGCGAGCAGTTGTTCATCGGCGCCGTCAGCGACAAGCAATTCGTCACGCTGTGCGGCGTGCTGGAGCGGCCGGACCTCGCGGCCGAGCCGCAATTCGCCAGCAACGCGCTGCGCGTGGCCGTACGCCCTGAATTGCTTGCGCGCCTCGGCGAGATCCTGAAAAGCCATCGCGCCGACGACCTCGCGCCGAAGCTCGAAGCCGCCGGCATTCCCTACGCGGCAATCATGCGCCCCGATCAGCTTTTCGAGGATCCGCATTTGAAGGCAAGCGGCGGGCTCGCGCCAATGCAAACCGACGACGGCGGCATGACCGAAGTCGTGCTGCTGCCGTTATTGATGGGCGGCCGCCGCCCAGGTGTGCGCCAGCCTTTGGCGCGAGCCGGCGAGCACACGGACGAGGTGCTGGGACGCCTCGCGCGCCCTGACGGAATCAAATCAGGGCTTTGACGGCACGGTACTTTCTTAAGCAACAGCAGATTAAGCAAACAACACAAATCGCGCCGGCAGGCGAGGCGCGGTGTCGTTGAGCGACCGTTGGGGTATACCACCTTGTCCGCAAGGTCAGCCTGCGGGCAGCATTTGAGTTTATCTCCAATGACGGCCAATCGGCCGCGACGGGGCCCTTGGGGAACAGCATGAGGGGCTTGCTTCTGGCATGGGCATGCGCGTGCATGCCGTCCATCGCCGCGGCGCAGGGTTCATTGACCGCCTCCGTGCCCGGCGCCTCGGCCGCCGCGACGAGTCATTTCCTGGCCAAAGCCAAGCGGATCGTCGACGCCGCGGAGCAGCCCGCCGCCCCCTGGAACGGGCCGCGCACCGGGCCGCGCGCGCAACCCGGGAAGCACCTCGCCATCTTCGCCGAGGATTTGCGCAACGGCGGCGTCGGCGGCGTCGTCGACGGCGTGCTGGAGGCGGCCAAGGTCATCGGCTGGAGCGTCAAGATCTTCGACGACGGCGGCGCGCCGGACCTGCAACTGCAGGTGCTTGCGACTGCGCTCGCAAGCGGCCCGGACGGGCTGATCATCGTCGGCAGCGACGCGCACGCCCTGCTGCCCGGGCTCGAGCCGTTCGCCAATGCGCGCATTCCGATCGTCGGCTGGCATGTCGCGTCCCGTGCCGGGCCGGTACCCGGCACGCCGGTGGCGATGAACGTGTCGACCGATCCGCTCGAGGTCGCGCGCGTGACCGCGCTGGCGGCCATCGTGCAGTCGGACGGACATGCGAGAGCCGTCATCTTCACTGACTCCAAATACCACATCGCACAGGACAAAGCGGACGAAATAGCCGACGTCGTGCGCGCCTGCAGCGGCTGCACCTTGCTCGAAATGCGCGACGTGCCGATCTCGCGCAGCCAGGAACTGATGCCGGACACGACCCGCGCCTTGCTAGCGCGCTATGGCAAGCGCTGGACGTATGCGCTGGCGATCAACGATATTTACTTCGACTACGCCGCCCCGGTTCTGACTCAGGACGGCATGCCGGACGACGCCATAGCCATGCTGTCGGCCGGCGACGGCAGCGAATCGGCCTTTCTGCGCATCCGCACAGGCACGTTCCAGACGGGCACGGTGGCCGAACCCCTGCGTCTGCACGGCTGGCAGCTGGTCGACGAGATGAACCGGCTCTTCGCCGGGGAAAGCGTCACGGGTTACGTGTTTCCGGTGCATCTCGTGACGGCGGAGAATATCGGCGCGGACGGCGGCGATCGCCTGCTCTACGATCCCGCCAACGGCTATCGCGACATCTATCGACGCATCTGGCAACGCCCGTGATCGTGAAACTACCGCTTCCCCAATCGCTCACCGCGCAATTCACGCTCGTGGTTGCCTGCCTGGCTGCTCTGGTGGTCGCGGTCGGGGCCACGACGCTCTACTCGCTGGCCGGCTCGGCCCACGCGCTCCGCCAGCTGGCCGACGAGCGGCTCGCGCGCTTGGAGGAGGCGCAGGATCTGGCGCAGCGTACCCTGCTGATCGAGCGTCTGGCGCTGCAGTTGTCGAATGAAGATACTGTCGACGCCGTGCGCAAGACCTATCAGCATGTCAT
>DATGHJ010000132.1:0-12051 GCA_035308085.1 Trinickia sp.
TCAAACCGGCGCGGCCCGCAAATGCTTTCGCGAGGCTCGCCGTCCGGAAGTGCACCCGGTCGGTCAATCCCAGCTCGACAACCAGTCCCGCGCCTCCCGGGCCATGCGTGCCCAAAGAGTGAGACTCGTCGACGACCAGCACGCAACCCATGGCCGTTCCGATGTCCACCACGTCTGTCAGCGGACATAGGCTGCCGTTGGTGCTGTAGATGGAATCCACGACGATGACGCCGGGCCCATGACGCCGAATTTGCCGCTCGAGATGGTCAACGTCGTTATGGGAAAAAGCGATCGCCTTCGCGCCGGCACTGCGAATCCCCTCCCAAAGCGACATATGCGCCATCAAGTCCGCGTAAACGGGCGTTTCCGCAGCGGCGATCGATTGAATCAGGCCCGTATTGGCGGCGTATCCGGACTGACACAGCACGCTCGCTTCCGAGTGCACGAAGCGCGCGAAACGCTCTTCGAGTTCGAGCTGCGGGCACTTGCCATGCAAAAAGATGCCGGACATCAGCATGCCGTTTCCTTCCGAGCGAATGCTCACGCCCATCGCCTCGAGAATCTCCGGATGCCGCGCAATCGAGAGGTAATCGTTGCTCGACAAGTGCAGCGCCTCCGGCCCGGGAGATCGCCCTTTCATGATGTGTCCACCGTTCCACGTTTCCTCAACCCGCTCGCGATAGTAGCGGTCGACGCGCGCGGCCAGAAAGTCCGGCAAATGGGCGTCAGGCATCTTCCAAGCGGTTTTCCGATCGAGGTTTTCGTACATTATTGGCTCCTTATGAATTGCTGCGACTCCCCGCAGCACTTCGATAATGAGCCACTCATTTGGCACCAACGAAATTTTGGTTTTGCCTTTAGGTAAGGGCCTCGCAAAGGCGATTCATCTCGCCGCAAGGCGCGGCGGCAAGCCGGGCAAGCGCGCCGCAACGCCACTCCGGGCTGGTTTAAAAAGCAGCCGACGGCGAAATTCGGGTTCTGGCAAAATCGGACAAAATCGATTACATCCCGGCGTTTAATGGCTATAAATCGAGCACATCGCGCATCTCGAAATCACGGGATTATCGGGACAGCAATAGAAACAGCCGTTTTCGACGGCCGCTTAATAGACCAACACGAATCGAGCACCACCTAGGTGATCCTGCGTGCGTTCGTATCCACGATGCTCCTGGGGGTCGGCCTGTACGCGCTGGTGATCGAGGATCAGCACCCGCCAGCCACGCGTTTGAAATGCCTTTGCAAGCTAACAAATGCTTGCATTGTGCGTCGCACCATACGGGCCGTTTTCCGCTAATATGGGAGACAGGAGTTCAATCCTCCAGATCGCAGCGAGCACCTCGAGAGGCGTGTTCATGGGATCTGCTGCCCGCGCGCCAAACGGCGCACAGACAAGGAGAGATCCCAATGTTCGACGCCGAAATCGCAGCCACACTTCTCAACCGTTGGATTGGCCAGTCATTGAGCACCGAGCTCGAGACCTACCTTGACTTGTTGCGCGAGGGCAACCTCGAATTCTTTCGCCAATCGGGCCGCGTAGTCGACGCGGCGGATGGCGGCACGTTCAATGTCGAGTCGCTGGTGTTCGTCGACGGCTCACGCACGTTGCGCGTCAATGCGCCCGATCTCGCGCCGCATTGGACGCGCTGGACGGCCGTCGAGCCGCCCCAAGCGTTCAACCCGGACGCCGTCGAGTCACGCTTGCCGTTCACATCGTGCTGAGCATGTCCCGCCCCAAGCACCGCCAACCGTTTGACGGCGCTTCACTCCCGCGCGTCGGCGCTCAGGCACCGCGCCGCACGTCCACGCGATAGCGGGTCGCCTGCCGGTATCGCCTACCGGGACGCACGATCACGCGCTCCTGATCATCCATGTTGACTTCGTTCGGAAACGCGCCCGCTTCGAGACACATCCCGGCGTGACGCTGGTATTTCACCCCGTTGCGGCCGACGACTCCTTCCAGATAGTTCCCCGTGTAAAACTGCAGACCGCGCTGATCGGTGAAAACCGTCAGCTGCCGTCCGCTTGCCGGATCGTAAGCGCAAGCCACCTGCCTTACGTTCGGCTGCGGGAAAGCTTCGTTCGCCAGGGTCGTCGTCGAGTTCAGCACGTAGCAATGATCGAAGCCTCCCGCCCGCACGAGCTGAGCGTGAGGCCAATCGAGCCGTGCGCCAATCGGCGCGCTTTGGCGGAAATCGAACGCGTTGCCCGTAACTTCCGCGAACCGGGTCGGAATCAGCGACGCGTCGACTTCGAGGAACGCGTCAGCATGAATCTCCATCATGTGGCCGCGAATGTCGGTACCCGCTTCGCCCGTCAGGTTGAAGTACGCGTGGTTCGTGAGGTTGAGCGGCGTCGGCGCGTCGGCTAGCGCCTCGTAATCGATCGACAGCATGCCATCGTCATCGAGTGCATAGCGCACTTGCACTGAGACGTTGCCCGGAAAGCCCGCGTCGCCCTCGGGGGAATCGAGCGTCAACAGCAGCGCGCCGTTGTCTTCGGCCGCGGTCCAGATCGCGTGATGAAAACCGCTCGCGCCGCCGTGCAGCAGGTTCGCGCCCTCGTTGCGATCGAGCGTGTACTCGATGCCGTCGAGCACAAAGCGCGCCTCCCCGATGCGGTTCGCCCAGCGGCCGACTATCGCGCCCATGTACGCCGTCGCCGCGAGGTATTCGGCGGGCGTGTCGTGGCCGAGCAGAATGTCGCCGAGGCGGCCGGCGCGATCCGGCGCATGCCACGAGACGAGCGTCGCGCCCAGATCGCTGATCGCGACCTTCATCCCTTGCGCGTTGCGCAGCGTGAAAAGGCGGACCGCGTCGCCGCCCGGCAACGCGCCCCAGGGTTCCGAAGTCAGTCGTGCGGCGGTAATCATGTCGTCTGAAAGCAAAAAAAATGGGGAAGTGGCGGTCATTGTCGGGACGTAGAGGGGCTCACGCGCTCCTGATACTCGCGCGGCGTGCAGCCGAGCTCCCGCTTGAATACCGCGTACATGTACTGCAGCGATGTGAAGCCGCAGCGGATCGCAACCTCCGCGCTCGACGCGTCGCGCTTCGCGAGCAGCGCCTTCGCCGCATCGAGCTTGTGGCGCAGTATCTCCTGGTGCACGGTGCACTGCAGTTCGCGCCGGAAATACTCTTCGAGCGACGAACGAGACACGCCGACATAATCGGCGACCTGCTCGGTCTTGATCCCCTGGCACGCGTACTGGCGGATGAAGTGGCGCGCCCGCATCACATACGGGCTCGCGAGCGGCTCGTGCTTGGTCGACTCGAGCACGTTGATGCCGACCGGCGGCACGAGAATGCGCCTCCCCGGAAAGCGCGCCCCGCGCAACATCTGATGCAGCAAATGCGCCGCCGTGCGCCCCATCTCCTCGGTTCCCTGAATCACCGACGACAGCGGGATGCGCGTCAGAGTGCGCGTGAGCGGGTCGTTGTCGATACCGATGATCGCCACCTGCTCCGGCACCGGCGTGCCCGAGGTCAGGCACGCCTGCAGCAGTTGCCGCGCACGGGCGTCGGTGACCGCGATGACGCCGACGGGCTTCGGCAGCATCGCGAGCCACGCGGTGAGTTTTTCGATCGCTTCGTTCCAGGCGGGCGCGCTCGTCGGCAGGCCCCGGTAGATTTCGGCTTCACGGCCGTCCGCGGCGCGCAGGCGCGTGAACGCGAGTTCGCGCTGCTGCGCCCAGCGATTTTCCGGCGCTTCGGGCAGGCTGTAGAACGCAAAGTTCTCCAAGCCCGCGCCGATGAGGTGCGTATAGGCGAGCGAGACGAGCTTCGCGTTGTCGGTGGCGATGTAAGGCAGATCCGGCGGATAGTCGGCCAGGTCCTCGTACGAGGAGCCCACCGCGACCACCGGCAGCGGACAATTGCGCAGCGCTTCGCAGACGGCCGGATCGTCGAAGTCGGCAATGATGCCGTCGCCGGCAAAGCGTTCGATGCCGGCGAGGCGGCAGCGGAAATCCTCTTCGAGAAACAGATCCCACGCGACGCGCGTCGACAGCAGATAGTTGCCGATACCGGTAATGATTTCGCGGTCATACACCTTGTTCGCGTTGAAAAGGAGCGCGATTCGGTGCGGCGTGAACGGCATGGCTGGCGTAGGCGGCATTGGGGCGCGGGTCGTCGCGATGGTGGGCACGCGGCAACTGAACCACGCCGCGCGTTTCTTAAGCGTCCGATTATTTTAGGCCGCGAATCCGCCAGAAGTGTCTACGCTTTCATGCAGGCGGTGAGAAACATCACGACCACTGCGCAATTTCGCAATTGCCGGTGTCCGCTCCGCGCTGGCAGCATGGCTTCACCTCGCGGACCTGCGGGCGAGAAGCCGTGCGGGTTGCGTCGCAGCATAAACAGGAGACACCCATGTCCTACTTCGAACACATCCCGGCGGTCCGCTTCGAGGGCCCGCAATCGGACAACGCGCTTGCGTTCCGCCACTACGACAAGACCCGGCGCGTGCTCGGCAAGACGCTCGAAGAACATCTACGCATTGCCGTCTGCTATTGGCATACGTTCTGCTGGCCGGGCAGCGACATCTTCGGACAAGGCGCGTTTCACCGTCCGTGGCATCAGCCCGGCGACGCGATGGAGCGCGCGCACATGAAAGCGGACGCCGCGTTCGAATTCTTCTCGAAGCTCGGCACACCCTACTACACGTTCCACGACACGGACGTTGCGCCGGAAGGCACGAGCCTCAAGCACTACCACGAGAACTTCGCGCGCATGACCGACTATCTCGCGAAGAAGCAGCAGGAGACGGGCGTAAAGCTCCTGTGGGGTACGGCGAACCTGTTCTCAAATCCGCGCTACGCGGCTGGCGCCGCGACCAATCCGAATCCTGAGGTGTTCGCCTACGCGGCAACGCAGGTGCGTCACGCGCTCGACGCGACGCAGCGGCTCGGCGGCGAAAACTATGTGCTGTGGGGCGGCCGCGAAGGCTACGAGACACTGCTCAACACCGACCTCTCCCGCGAACGCGAGCAGCTCGCGCGCTTTTTGCACATGGTGGCCGAACACAAGCACAAGATCGGCTTCAACGGCACGCTCTTGATCGAGCCGAAGCCGCAGGAACCGACCAAGCATCAATACGACTACGACGTCGCGACCGTGCACGGCTTTCTCGCGCAATACGGCCTGCAGAACGAGTTCCGCGTCAACATCGAAGCGAATCACGCGACGCTCGCCGGGCACTCGTTCCATCACGAGATCGCGACCGCGTTCGCGCTCGGCATCTTCGGCAGCGTCGACGCGAACCGCGGCGATCCGCAAAACGGCTGGGATACCGATCAGTTCCCGAACAGCGTCGAGGAATTGACGCTCGCGCTCTACGAAATCCTGCGTCACGGCGGCTTCACGACCGGCGGCATGAACTTCGATGCGAAGGTGCGGCGGCAGAGCAGCGATCCCGAAGATCTGTTCTACGGGCACGTCGGCGCGATCGACAACCTCGCGCTCGCGCTCGAGCGCGCAGCCGCGCTCGTCGAGAACGACCGGCTCGAGCAGTTCAAGCAGCAGCGCTATTCGGGCTGGGATTCGGAGTTCGGGCGCAAGATCCTCTCGGGCGGCTACACGCTCGAGACACTCGCCGCCGACGCCGCCACGCGCGGCCTGAATCCGCAGCATGTAAGCGGCCAGCAGGAGCGGCTCGAAAACGTCGTGAACCAGACGATCTACGGCGCGCGCTAAACAAACCGCGTACCGCGGCGCGCGCCAAGCCGCGCCGCCACTGACTGTAGAAAACGCGAACCATAGGACGGAGACATGTTCATCGGTATCGACCTCGGCACGTCGGGCGTGAAAGCCGTGCTGCTCGATCGCGACGGCCGCGTGCGCGGCAGCGCCTCGCGCGCGCTGTCGGTGAGCCGGCCGCAGCCGCGCTGGTCCGAGCAAACGCCCGAAGACTGGTGGATGGCGACAACGGGCGCGCTCGCCGCGTTGCTCGCCGAAGCCCGCAAGGAAGGGATCGCCGCCACGCAGATCGAAGCGATCGGACTCACCGGCCAGATGCACGGGGCCACGCTCCTCGGAGCGCAAGGCGACGTATTGCGCCCCGCCATTCTCTGGAACGACGGACGCAGCGATATCGAATGCCGCGAGCTCGAAAGCGCTGCGCCGCAATTGCGCGAGGTGGCCGGCAATCTCGCGATGCCGGGGTTCACCGCGCCGAAACTGCTGTGGGTCCGCAAGCACGAGCCGGAAATCTTCGCGCGCATCGCTCAGGTGCTATTGCCGAAGGACTACCTGCGCTACCGGTTGACCGGCGGCTTCGCGACCGATCCATCGGATGCAGCCGGCACGCTCTGGCTCGATGTCGCGAAACGCGACTACAGCGACGCGCTGCTTGCGGCGTGCGGACTGTCGCGCGAGCAAATGCCCGCCGTCTTCGAAGGCAATCGCGTGACCGGCACGCTCAAGCCGGAGCTCGCGCGCGAATGGGGTTTGCGCGCGATACCGGTCGTCGCGGGCGGAGGCGACAACGCGGCGGGGGCGGTCGGCGTCGGCATCGTGCGCCCGAAGCAGGCCATGCTGTCGCTCGGCACTTCCGGCGTCTATTTCGCGGTCTCGGATGGCTTTCTCGCGAACCCGGCGTCCGCCGTGCACAGCTTCTGCCATGCGTTGCCGCAGACGTGGCATCTGATGTCGGTGATGCTCAACGCGGCGGGCTGCATCGACTTCACGGCGCAGCTCACCGGTTACGCGGATGTCCCGGCGCTGCTCGCCGAAGCCGAAGCCCACTCGGCCCGCACGTATCGCCCGTGGTTCCTGCCGTATCTCTCGGGCGAGCGCACGCCGCACAACAACGTGAACGCGAAGGGCGTCTTCCACGGCCTCGCACCCGATACGATCCGTCCCGATCTCGCGAACGCGACGCTCGAAGGCGTCGGCTTCGCGCTCGCCGACGGCATGGACGCGCTGCACGCGGCCGGTCTCGTGCCCGACGATATCTCGCTGATCGGCGGCGGCTCCCGCAGCGCGTACTGGACGCAGATGCTCGCCGACATCTTCGGCCGGCCGCTGACGCTGCGCGCGGGCGGCGAAGTCGGCCCGGCGCTGGGCGCGGCGCGGCTTGCGCATCTCGCGCTCGAGCCCGCCGCCGTGCTCGATGCGATCTGCCCGACGCCCGAGATCGTGGCCGTGCGCGAGCCCGACAACGCACGCCACGCGTGGTATCGCGACGCGCGGCGCCCGACGTTCCAGGCGCTGTATCGCGCGCTCGAACCGGTATTCGCCGCAAGCGCGTAGACGCGGCAATCTGCCTGAAAACCATAACGACACAGCGGCCACACGACCCGCGCCGTATATCAGTAGTCCTTTGCAGTCTGCTTGAAGGCCGGCGTGTCTCGCCATGCCGCCTTTCGCCACTTCGGCTGTCCAACCATACAAGAGGAGTGAGACATGAAGAAATTCACAACGCGCCGTTCGGTCCTGAGTTCGCTCGTTTGCGGGGCGATGCTCGCCACGCTGTCGCTTGCCGCGCCGCTCGCGCATGCGAGCAAGGATCACCCCGAAATCGGCTTCTGCATCGACGACCTGCGCGTCGAACGCTGGTCGCGCGACCGCGACTACTTCGTCGCCGCGGCGGAAAAACTCGGCGCGAAAGTTTCGGTGCAATCGGCGGACGCAAGCGAAGAGCGGCAGATTTCGCAGATCGAGAACCTGATCTCGCGCGGCGTCGACGTGATCGTCATCGTGCCGTTCAACTCGAAAGCGCTCACAAACGTCGTCGCTGAAGCGAAGAAGGCCGGTATCAAGGTGATTTCCTACGACCGCCTGATTCTCGATGCCGACGTCGACGCCTATATCTCGTTCGACAACAAGAAGGTCGGCGAGCTGCAAGCGCAAGGCGTCTATCACGCGCAGCCGAAGGGCAACTACTTCCTGCTCGGCGGCGCGCCGACCGACAACAACGCGAAGATGCTGCGCGAAGGCCAGATGGAAGTGCTCAAGCCCGCGATCGAGCGCGGCGACATCAAGATCGTCGGCCAGCAATGGGTGCCGGAATGGAGCGCGTCGACCGCGCTGCGCATCGTCGAAGACGCGCTGACGGCGAACAACAACAAGATCGACGCGATCGTCGCCTCGAACGACGGCACCGCCGGCGGCGCAATCCAGGCGCTCGCCGCGCAGCATCTGGCGGGCAAGGTGCCGGTGTCGGGCCAGGACGCGGACCTCGCGGCAGTGAAGCGCGTCGTGGCCGGCACGCAGACGATGACCGTCTACAAGCCGCTCAAGCTGATCGCGAGCGAAGCCGCGAAGCTCGCCGTGCAGCTCGCGAAGGGCGAGCAGCCCGCCTACAACGCGCACTACGACAACGGCAAGAAGCAGGTCGACACGGTGCTCCTGCAGCCGACGCTCTTGACGAAGAGCAACGTCGATATCGTCGTCAAGGATGGCTTCTATACGCAGGCGCAGCTCGCGAGCCAATAAGCGACAACGCGCGTCGAGGTGCTTCGCGCGCAACGCAGCACAGCGCACGAAGCGCCCCGCCGCGCCTTTGCAACGAGGCATGAGCGAATGACCCAACCTTTGCTGGCGATGCGGGGCATCGTCAAGGCATTTTCCGGTGTGAAGGCACTCGACGGCATTGACCTCTCGGTCGCGCCCGGCGAGTGCGTTGGCCTCTGCGGCGAAAACGGCGCGGGCAAGTCGACGCTGATGAAAGTGCTCTCGGGCGTGTACCCGCACGGCACCTGGGACGGCGAAATCCTGTGGGACGGCGCGACGCTGAAAGCCACGAACGTGCGCGACACCGAGCGCGCCGGCATCGTCATCATCCATCAGGAGCTGATGCTGGTGCCCGAGCTGTCGGTGGCCGAGAACATCTTTCTCGGCCACGAAATCACGCTGCCCGGCGGACGCATGAACTACGCGGCGATGTATCAGCGCGCCGACGCCCTCCTGCGCGAACTCGACATCACCGGCATCAACGTCGCGCAGCCCGTGATGAACTACGGTGGCGGGCATCAGCAGCTGATCGAGATCGCGAAGGCGCTCAACAAGCGTGCGAAGCTGCTGCTGCTCGACGAGCCATCGTCGTCGCTGACGGAAAGCGAAACGCGCATTCTGCTCGATATCGTGCGCGATTTGAAACGGCGCGGCGTGGCGTGCGTGTATGTCTCGCACAAGCTCGACGAAGTCGAGGCCGTGTGCGACACGATCACCGTCATTCGCGACGGCCGTCATGTCGCAACCGAGCCGATGCGCGCGCTCACCACCGACAAGATCATCGCGATGATGGTCGGCCGCGAGATCAAGAACCTGTTCCCGCGCGAGCCGCACGAAATCGGCGAGGTCGTGTTCGAGGCGCGCAACGTGACCTGCCACGACGTCGCCAACCCGCGCCGCAAGCGCGTGGACAACGTGTCGTTCGCGCTGAGGCGCGGCGAGATCCTGGGCGTGGCGGGGCTCGTCGGCGCGGGCCGTACGGAGCTCATGCAAGCGATTTTCGGCGCGTACCCCGGCGCGAGCGACGCGACGGTGCTGCTTAACGGCAAGCAGCTCTTGATCCGCGCGCCCATCGACGCAATCCGCTGCGGCATCGCGATGGTGCCCGAGGACCGCAAGCGCCACGGTATCGTCCCGCACCTGGGTGTCGGCCACAACATCACGCTCGCGGTGCTGCAACGCTTCGCGAAGGCTGGCCGGATCGATACCGCCGCCGAACTCGACACGATCCGCACCGAGATGACGCGCCTCTCGGTGCGCGCCGCGCACCCGATGCTGTCGATCGCGAGCCTCTCCGGCGGCAATCAGCAAAAGGCCGTGCTGACGCGCATGCTCCTGACCGACCCGCAGGTGCTGATCCTCGACGAGCCGACTCGCGGCGTCGATGTCGGCGCGAAGTACGAAATCTACAAGCTCATCAATCAGCTCGCCCAGCGCGGCGTCGCAATCGTGATGGTGTCGTCGGAGTTGCCGGAAGTGCTCGGCATCAGCGACCGCGTGCTCGTGATCGGCGAGGGTGTTGTGCGCGGCGATTTCATCAACGACGGTCTCACGCAAGAGCACATTCTCACCGCTGCGATCAGTCCCGTAGAGCGTCCCACGATCCCAAACTTTGTATAAGACCAGAGTAAGCGCTAAAGCGCTAACTCTGGATCGCTACTTTGTATAAGACCAGAGTAAGCGCTAAAGCGCTAACTCTGGATCGCTACCGGAGCGTATGCATGACTCCCGATGTCACCTCTTCCAGCGCGCAGGACGCCGCATCGCGCGGCTCGGTCGCCGCAGCCGAACGTTTTCGGCAACTGTTCGCGCGCTACAAGATCCTCGCGCTCTTGATCGCCGTCGCCGCGATCTGGATCTTCTTCTCCTTTCTCACCGACGGCGCGTTCATCACGCCACGCAACCTGTCGAACCTGCTGAGGCAGATGGCGATCACCGGCATGCTCGCGTGCGGCATGGTGTTCGTGATCATCGCGGGCGAGATCGATTTGTCGGTGGGCTCGCTCCTGGGCCTGCTCGGCGGCGTGGCCGCGATTCTCGACGTCACCTTGCATTGGCCGATCGCCGCCACGGTCCCCGTCGTCATGCTGCTCGGCGTGCTGGTCGGGATGGCCAACGGGTGGCTCTCGGCCTATCGCGGCGTACCGTCGTTCATCGTCGGGCTCGGCGGGATGCTTGCCTATCGCGGCATTCTGCTCGGCGTCACCGGCGGCTCGACGATCGCGCCCGTCTCCGACAACTTCGTGTTCATCGGCCAAGGCTATCTGCCGCGCGTCGCGGGCGATACGCTCGCGGTCGTGCTTTTCGCGCTCTTGACGCTGCTCACCGTGCGCCAGCGCAAGAACCGTCAGCACTACCGGCTGCCGGTGGTGCCGGTGTGGCAGGACGCCGTGAAGATCGTCGCTGCCGGCGTCATTCTGCTGGCGTTCGTCGCGACGCTCGACCGCTACGGCGGCATCCCCGTGCCCGTCCTGCTGCTGCTCGCGCTGCTCGGCGTGTTCACGTGGATCGCAACGCAAACGGTGTTTGGGCGCCGCATTTATGCAGTCGGCTCGAACCTGGAAGCAACGCGTCTGTCGGGCGTCAATACGAACCGCGTCAAGCTCGCGATCTTCGCGCTGATGGGGCTGATGTGCGCGTTCGCCGGCATCGTCAACACCGCTCGGCTCGCGGCTGGGTCGCCGTCGGCGGGCACGATGGGCGAACTCGATGCGATCGCCGCCTGCTTCATCGGTGGCACGTCGATGCGCGGCGGCTCGGGGACGGTCTACGGCGCGCTGATCGGCGCGCTCGTCATGGCGAGCCTCGACAACGGCATGTCGATGCTCGATGTCGATGCGTACTGGCAGATGATCGTTAAAGGCGGGATTCTCGTGCTGGCCGTGTGGATCGATGTGGTATCGGGATCGAACCGGCGCTGAGGCGACAGGCCGATCAAATCATCCGCCGCAGCGTGTTGTCCTTGAAGACGACGTGGTGCCCGATCGCGGCGAGCGCATGCAGGCCGATCACCCAGTAAAACAGGTTCCCGATCAGTTCGTGCGCGTCTTTGATGACGGGACGCGCGAGCGGATCGGCGCCCACCAGCGTGATATCGAGATTCAGGCCAGCAAGCGTTACCGGATGTCCACCCAGGTTGATCGACAGAATGCCGAGCAGCGGCTGGACGAAAATAAACAGATACAGCGCGAGATGTACGAGGCGCGAGAGAAACGCGAGCAGCGGGTTCGCTTCGAGTTCGGCGGGCGCGCCGCTCCACAGACGCCACAGCAGACGCAACACCGCCAGCGTCAGCACCGCCGTGCCGGCGCAGTAATGCACGTTGCTCCAGAGCACGCGGCTGTCGCTGCCTTTCGGGCCGCGAACCTCGATCGCCAGATAGGCGAGCGCAACGAGAATGAAAATCGCCCAATGAAAAAAGATGGCCGGTCTGGAATACCGTTCGGTGCGCGCACTAGCAAGCATAAGGGGCTCCCGTGATCAGGTTTTAATGGTTTTTATAAGCCGCCGATGATAAACCACCGGACCTGATGCGAACCTTAACGCACTGCAAGCACGGCCATGTTCAGCGCATTTCGATTTTTCCCGACCAACCCGGCAAATA
>DATGHJ010000133.1:0-5100 GCA_035308085.1 Trinickia sp.
AAACGCGCATCGGGCTCTTTCCCGATGTCGGCGCGGGCTGGTTCCTCGCGCGCACGCCGGGCGCGATCGGCCGCTACCTGGCGGTGACCGGCACGGCGATCGAAGCCGCCGACGCGCTCTATGCGGGCCTTGCGGACGTCTACATCGACGATTCGGCGGTGCCTGCGCTCCTCGATAGGTTGGTGCAGGAGCCGTTCGAAAGCGGCGCGGAAGTCGTCGAGTGCGTGCGGCGCGCGGCGTCGCTTTGCAAGGTCGTGCCGACGCCCGATACGTCGAGGCTCGCAACGACGCGCGCCTGGATCGACCGGCACTTCGCGCAGCCGGACGTCGCGCGGATCCTGGCCTCGCTCGCGAGCGAAAGCGATTGCGCCGCGAGCGAATGGGCCGAAGAGACCGAGGGCGAGATGCGTGAGCGCTCGCCGCTATCGATCGCGGTGTCGCTCGAAGTCGTGGTGCGTGCGGAAACTTCGATGGCGGAGCGTTTGCGCAGCGACCTCGATCTGACGCGCTCGACGTTCGCGCGCGGGGACGTGATCGAAGGCGTGAGGGCGCGCATCGTCGACAAAGACAATCGCCCTATATGGCGCATCCCGCATATCGAAAACGTCACGCGTGAAGAAGTGGAGCGGATGTTCGAGAGCCCGTGGCCTGCAGCGGAACATCCGTTGCGCCATTTGGCGGGCTGAAGCAGTCCGCTTGGTTGAAGGGGCGCCGCGCGCGCCCAATGAAAAGCTGAAAGCGCAAATCAGGCTCAATCCTCTTCCTGTCCCGCCATGAACGCGCGCATGAACACAAGCGCGCCCCAGCCCCACATCGCATTGGCCGCGAACCCGACAGCGAGGCGCGGCAGCATGTTGCCGCTCGGCCAGATGCCGCGCACGGGATCGACGACGAAGGTGCTTGCCGCCGTCAGCACGATGCCACCGAACACGAACGATTGAATCCACGGCGCGACGCGTTCGGGCGAGACGCGCAAGAGCCACGCCATGAGCACGGCCCAGACGGCGCTCCAAATCGCGTTCGCGATAAATTCGGGGATGCCGAGCGGCTGGAACGGCGTGGTCGAAAAGCCGTTTGCGTCGATGAAGCCAGCCGCGTGCAAGAGCGCGAGCGTGGCCTCGTGGAAGAACAGGGCGGCGAGAAAGCCGGACACGAACGGCAGAATGATTTTTTGCATGGAGTGCACCGCGAGGGGCGCGTCCGATGCTGTTCCTGCGAGCCGCGCCGTAATTCAGAACGAGCGTCATTATAGAGGGCGGGCGCTTTCGCATGGCTTCTGGTTCGAGCAAACGCACCGGCAAACGCGCGGGCAAACGCGCGAGCAAACGCCGACGCAAAACCGGCCGCCAAAGCGTCGCGCTAATCACAGAAGCGGAAAACCAAAGCTCAAATCATTCGTTCAAAACGCTAAGCGTCGTCCCTAGACTGTCTGTTCCACGATCAACGACAAGCACCGTGCAGGAGCAGCAGATGAATGTGTTCTGGTTCATTCCGACCCACGGCGACAGCCGCTATCTCGGCACGTCCGAGGGCGCGCGCGCAGCGGACTACCACTACTTCCGGCAGATCGCCGTCGCCGCCGATACGCTCGGCTACGAGGGCGTGCTGCTGCCGACGGGCCGTTCGTGCGAAGACGCCTGGGTGGTCGCATCGAGCCTGATTCCCGCGACCAAGCGCTTGAAGTTCCTCGTCGCGATCCGGCCGGGCATCGCGTCGCCGGGGCTCTCCGCGCGCATGGCGTCGACGTTCGACCGGCTCTCCGACGGGCGCTTGCTGATCAACGTCGTGACCGGCGGCGATTCGGCCGAGCTCGAAGGCGATGGCCTCTTCGCCGATCACGACACGCGCTATGAGATCACCGACGAATTTCTGCAGATCTGGCGCGACTTGCTGGCCGCGTCGCACACGAACGAAGGGATCGAATTTTCGGGCAAGCAACTGAGCTCGAAGGGCGGCAAGGTGCTGTATCCGCCGGTGCAGCATCCGCATCCGCCGCTGTGGTTCGGCGGCTCGTCGCCGGCTGCGCATTCGATCGCGGCGAACCATATCGACACCTATCTCACCTGGGGCGAGCCGCCCGCGGCGGTCGAAAAGAAGATCGCCGATATCCGCGCGCGGGCGGCGGAAAAAGGCCGCAAGATCAAGTTCGGTATCCGCATGCACGTGATCGTGCGCGAGACCGAGGAGGAGGCGTGGGCCGCAGCGGAGCGCCTCATCAGCCGTCTCGACGACGACACGATCGCCCGCGCGCAAGCGTCGTTCTCGAAGATGGACTCGGAAGGGCAGCGCCGGATGGCGGCGTTGCACGGCGGCAAGCGCGGCAGCCGCCAGGAGCTCGAGGTCTACCCGAACCTGTGGGCGGGAGTCGGGCTGGTGCGCGGCGGCGCGGGCACGGCGCTAGTCGGGGATCCTCATCAAATCGCGGCGCGCATGCGCGAGTACGCGGACCTCGGGATCGAGACGTTCATCCTCTCCGGCTATCCGCATCTCGAAGAGTCGTATCGCTTCGCCGAGCTCGTGTTCCCGCTCTTGCCGGGACGAGAGCGGCGCCGCGAGAACGGGCCGCTGTCGGGACCGTTCGGCGAGATCGTCGGCAACAGCTATCTGCCGAAGGCGAGCCAGAGCTAAGCGGCTTGCCGCGTGCAATTCCATTCCTCGAAACAAAACTGTCGAGTGCGCCGGCATGCCGGCGCGCATCGCCCACCGCTGCCGCCCGCAACCTAGCGCGCACGGCACAAAGGCAAACATCGGTAAAAGCAGGGGCATCCATGGCTCAAATCTCTTTCAGCGCGGGCGACGCACGCACGGCTTCGGCGGGCGCCACTGATGTGACCGCTTCGACGAAAACATCGCGCCGTGCCGCCAACTTCACACGCCACACGCTTTTGCGCCTGGCCCCGTGGTTCGTGCCGATCGCGATCCTCATCGCGTGGGAGCTGGCCGCGAAGAGCGGGACGCTCTCCGCGCGCATCCTTCCCGAGCCGCTTGCAGTCGTAAAGGCAGCATTGGCGCTGATCCAGTCCGGCGAAATGTGGACGGACGTCAAGGTGAGCACGTGGCGCGCGGTGTCGGGGTTTGCGGTCGGCGGCGGGATCGGCCTCGCGCTTGGACTCGCGACAGGCCTCTTCAAGCCGGCCGAAACCGCGCTCGATACGACGATTCAGATGATCCGCAACATCCCGGCGCTCGCGATGATTCCGCTCGTGATCCTCTGGTTCGGCATCGACGAGAAAGCGAAACTCTTCCTCGTCGCGCTCGGCGTGTTTTTCCCGGTCTACGTCAACACGTTCCATGGCATCCGCTCGGTCGACGCGAACCTGATCGAGATGGCGAAAAGCTATGGGCTCAAGGGCTTCGCGCTGTATCGACACGTGATTCTGCCGGGGGCGCTGCCGTCGATTCTCGTCGGCGTGCGCTTCGCGTTCGGGCTCATGTGGGTGACGCTGATCGTCGCCGAAACGATCTCGGCGCAATCGGGCATTGGCTACATGACGATGAATGCGCGCGAGTTCTTGCAAACGGACGTGGTGGTGGTCGGCATCCTTCTCTACGCGGCGCTCGGCAAAATCGCCGACTTGCTTGCGAAGGGACTCGAGCGCGTGACGCTGCGCTGGCACCCGGCTTATCAACGAGGAGCGAAAGCATGACGGCGACGACACTCGCGACCACCTTCGGCGGCATCGCCGGGACCGACCTCGAGGCCGAGCTGGCTCAGGCGCGCAGGCGCGATCACGACCGCGACGAGGCCTCGGCGGCCGAGCGCGATGACGCGTTTCACGACGCGCGGCGCGCTGGGTCGAACGACGCGGCACGCGAAGCGGCTGCGGCAGGTCATGCGAGCGCACCGCTGTTGCGCACAGACCGCGCGGACGCGCGCCCCCAACCGGGCGACGCCGCTGTCGAACTGCGCGGTGTCGGCAAGCGCTACGGCGAACGCGCGGTGCTGTCCGAATTCGACTTGTCGATCGAGCGCGGCAGTTTCGTCGCGATCGTCGGGCGCAGCGGCTGCGGGAAGTCGACGTTGCTGCGCCTCGTCGCGGGACTCGAAAGTGCGGAAGCGGGGAGCCTCGCCAAGACGGGCGTCGCGGGCGCGGCGTTGGAGACGCGCATCATGTTTCAGGACTCGCGTCTGCTGCCATGGAAGACGGTCTTGCAGAACGTGACGCTCGGGTTGGGTCGTGGCGCACGCGATCACGCTCGCTCGGTGCTCGACGAAGTCGGCTTGCTCGAACGCGCGAACGATTGGCCTGCGCAGCTTTCGGGCGGTCAGCGGCAGCGCGTGGCGCTTGCTCGGGCCCTCGTGCATCGCCCGCAACTGCTGCTGCTCGACGAGCCGCTTGGCGCGCTCGACGCGCTCACTCGCATCGAGATGCACACGCTGATCGAGCGGCTGTGGCGCGAGCACGGCTTCACCGCGCTGCTCGTCACGCACGACGTGCAGGAAGCGGTCGCGCTCGCCGACCGGATTCTGCTGATCGAAGACGGACGCATCGCGCTGGACCAATCGGTGCCGCTAGCGAGGCCGCGTGCGCGAGCGTCGGCCGCGTTCGCCGCGCTCGAAGACGACGTGCTGCAGCGCGTGCTCGCGAGCGCACCGCGCGCTCATGCGTCGGCGCCTCACGAAACCTCGGAACGCGAACGCTTCGTGAGCCCGAGCGACGTGCGCTGGGCTGTCTGAACCGCTTGATTTCATCGACCTCGACCGATCCTAACCGGAGCTGACACACATGGGCATTTCCGCAATCAACGTACGCAATCAATTCAAAGGCAAGGTCAAGGAGATCATCCGCGGGCCGGTGGTTTCCGAAGTCGACGTCGACACGCCGTTTGGCATCGTCACGTCGGTGATCACCACGCGCTCGGTCGACGAGCTCGACTTGAAGGTCGGCTCGGAAGTGGTCGCGCTCGTGAAGTCGACCGAGGTATCGATCGCACGTCTCTGACCGCTTCGGTCTCCCCACTGACGGCTCCCCGCGCGCGCTTTTCGGTGTGCGCGGGCGCTCGCTCGCCGCCCGGCGAATCGCATGGAAAGTGCTACGATGAATCGGGAACCTTGCGCGAGGAGCCGGCCATGTCCAAATCCCTGAGTCCTGATGCGGT
>DATGHJ010000134.1:0-7392 GCA_035308085.1 Trinickia sp.
GATTCCGTCATGGTGCGCCGCACAAGGAAGGAGTCGATGGCAGTATCGGTCAGCGGAACGCCGCAATGCCGGTACGAGGCAGTTCCACAATCCCTTCTCATCCCGATTGCTTGCTTGTAGTTTTTCTACTAAACTCCCGTCGTCCGGTCGAACTTGCGGCCGTCCTTACGATCCCATCTACTTGCGCGCCTCGCTGCCGCGCGGACTCTCAGGAGCGTCTGTCCATGGCCTCGCTGCATTCCACGCTAACCACCGTCACCAAGCGCATCGTCGAGCGCAGCAAGCCGACGCGTGCGGCCTATCTCGCGCGCATCGACGCCGCGCAGGGCCGCTTCCCGGCGCGCGGCGCGCTGTCGTGCGCGAATCTCGCGCACGGTTTCGCTGGCCTCGAAGGCAACGACAAGCTCGTCATCAAGCAGATCCGCCAGCCGAATATCGGCATCGTGTCGGCGTACAACGAAATGCTGTCCGCGCACGCGCCGTACGTCACGTATCCCGACATCATCAAGCAGGCCGCGCGCGAAAACGGCGGTGTCGCGCAATTCGCGGGCGGCGTGCCGGCGATGTGCGACGGCGTCACGCAAGGCAACGCAGGTATGGAGCTGTCGCTCTTTTCGCGTGAGGTGATCGCGATGAGCACGGCCGTCGCGCTCACGCACAACATGTTCGACGCGGCGCTGTGCCTCGGCATCTGCGACAAGATCGTGCCGGGCCTCCTGATCGGCGCGCTGCAGTTCGGCCATCTGCCGACGATCTTCGTGCCCGCCGGTCCGATGACGAGCGGCCTGTCGAACGACGACAAAGCCAAGATCCGCCAGCAGTTCGCGACCGGCAAGGTCGGGCGCGACGCGCTGCTCGAGGCGGAGTCGGCGGCTTATCACGGGCACGGCACCTGCACGTTCTACGGCACCGCCAACAGCAATCAGATGCTGATGGAGGTGATGGGCCTGCATCTGCCGGGCTCCGCCTTCGTTCACCCGCACACGCCGCTGCGCGACGCGCTCACTGCCGCCGCCGCGCGCCGCGTGCTCGATCTCACCGCCGAGCGCGGCAACTACACGCCGATCGGCCACGTGATCGATGAAAAAGCGATCGTCAACGGCATCGTCGCGCTGCTCGCGACGGGTGGCTCGACCAATCACACGCTGCACCTCGTCGCGATTGCACGCGCGGCCGGCATCGTGATCGACTGGGACGACTTCGACACGCTCTCGCAAGCCGTGCCGCTGCTCGCGAAGATCTACCCCAACGGCAAGGCCGACGTGAACCACTATCACGCGGCGGGCGGAATGGCGTTCCTGATCCGCAATTTGCTGGAAGGCGGCTTGCTGCACGAAGACGTGACGACGGTCGCGGGCAAGGGGCTTGGGCACTACACCGAGGAGCCGAAGCTGATTGACGGCCAATTGAAATGGGCGCCGGGCGTCGCCGAGAGCGGGGACGCCAACGTGTTGCGCCCGATCGGCGAGCCGTTCCAGGCGGACGGCGGCCTGCGCCTGATGCAAGGCAAGCTCGGGCGCGGCGTGATCAAGATCTCGGCGGTCTCGCCCGAGCATCGCAAAGTGACGGCTCCGGCGATCGTCTTCGATTCGCAGGAAGCCGTGCAGGAGGCGTTCGACAACGGCGAGCTGAAGCGCGATTTCGTCGCCGTGGTGCGCTTCCAGGGCGCGCGTGCGAATGGCATGCCCGAGCTGCACCGGCTGACGCCGCTGCTCGGCGTGATGCAAGATCACGGTTTTCACGTGGCGCTCGTCACCGACGGGCGCATGTCCGGCGCGTCGGGCAAAGTTCCGGCGGTGATCCACGTCTCGCCCGAGGCGCTGCTGGCCGGCCCGCTCGGCAAGGTTCGCACGGGCGACACGATCGTGATCGACGCCGAAGCGGGGGTGCTCGATGTCGAGATCGATGCCGGCGAATGGGCCGCGCGCGAGGTCGCTGCGCCCGCGCATCAGGCGGAAAACGAAGTCGGCTTCGGCCGCGAATTGTTCGGCGTCTTCCGTTCGGCTGCGGCGCCGGCGGAAATGGGCGCTTCGGTGTTCGGTCCGCTTGTCGGCGAGACGGCTGAACAACCTGCTCATGTACGTCAATGACGCACACCCATCAGGAGGCACACAAATGAAGAAGGTTAGCGAAATCGTACGTCTGGGTCCTGTGATTCCAGTGCTGGCATTCGACTCGGCCGAGCAGGGCGAGCAGGTGTCGCGCGCGCTCCACGCGGGCGGCGTGAAGGTGCTCGAAATCACGCTGCGCACGGGGGCCGGGCTACAAGCGATCGAGCGGGCGAGCCAGCTGGCGCCCGATATCGTCGTCGGCGTCGGCACGATCACGAAGCCCGAGCAGTGCGCGCTCGCGAAGAAGGCCGGCGCGCAGTTCGGCGTGTCGCCGGGGCTCACCAAGGAAATGCACCACGCCGCGCAGGACGCGGGTCTGCCGCTCTTGCCCGGCGTGATGACGCCGTCGGACATCATCGTCGCGATGGAGCTCGGCTACGAGATCGTCAAGTTCTTCCCCGCGCAGCAAGCGGGTGGCGTGCCGATGCTGCAAGCGTTCTACGGGCCGTTCCCGACGCTGAAGTTCTGCCCGACGGGCGGCATTACCGCGGAATCGGCGCCCACTTTCCTTGCTCAGCCGAACGTGGTCTGCGTCGGTGGATCTTGGCTCACGCCGAAGTCCGCGCTCGCCGACAAAAACTGGCACGAAGTGACCCGCCTCGCGCACGCCGCCACCGAGCTCGCCGCGCATCGCAATTGACCTCGCAGCGTTTCCGCTAGCCAGGTTTCATCTCAAAACCCTCCCAAAATGAGTTTTTTTGCTCAGTTTGGTGAGGGTTTTTGCTTATGGAACCGGTTCTATCCATAACGATTAATCAAAAGTAAAATTCAGCGTTCTTGCATTCGTCAGGCAAGAACGCGTTGCCGCGTCGTTGCGAGGTGCGGCAAGTTGTACGCTAGGGATCGTTATGCGCGCCGTTTCGCGCCCCTGGCCGAATAATCACAAGGAGGAGCTTCATGGAAGTTGTCCAAGGCAGCATGCTGCTGGTCTATACGGTGATCGCCATCGCGGCGCTGATTCTCTTGATCGCCCGCTACAAGGTCTACCCGTTCCTGGTGCTGATCATCGTGTCGCTGCTGCTCGGTCTGGCGGTCGGCATGCCGATGGACAAGATCGTGAAGTCGTTCGAAGCCGGCACGGGCGGCACGCTCGGCCACATCGCGATCGTGGTCGGCTTGGGGACGATGCTCGGCAAGATGATGGCGGAATCGGGCGGCGCCGAGCGCATCGCGACCACGCTGATCAGTTGGTTCGGCGAAAAGAACATTCACTGGGCGATGATGTTCGTCGCGATCATCGTCGGCCTGCCGGTGTTTTTTGAAGTTGGCTTCGTGCTGCTGATTCCAATTGCGTTCAACGTCGCTAAGCGCACCGGCAAGTCGCTGCTGCTGATCGGTTTGCCGATGGTGGCGGGGTTGTCGGTCGTCCACGGGCTGATTCCGCCGCACCCCGCCGCGTTGCTCGCGGTGCAGGCGTACGGCGCCGATATCGGCAAGACGATCGCATACGGCCTCATCGTCGGCATTCCGACGGCGATCGTTGCGGGCCCGCTCTTCGCGCTGCTCATCCACCGCTATGTGAAGCTGCCCGAGAACAACCCGCTCGCCGCGCAGTTTGTCGATACGCATGCCCAGGGCGCGCAGCGCGAGCTGCCCGGCTTCGGCGTCACGCTGTTCACGATTCTGCTGCCCGTGATCCTGATGCTCGTCGGCAGCTGGGCCGATCTGGTCTTCGCGCCCAAAACGCTGCCGAACAATCTGCTGCATTTCGTCGGCAACTCGGATGTCGCGCTCTTGATCGCGGTGCTCGTGAGCTTCTGGACGTTCGGCACGCGACGCGGTTTCAATCGCGACCAAATCCAGAAGTTCTGCAGCGAATGTCTCGCGCCGATTGCGGGCATCACGCTGATCGTCGGCGCGGGCGGCGGTTTCGGCGGCGTGCTGCGTGACAGCGGTATTTCGACCCAGATCGTCGAGACGGCGAAGCACGCGCATCTGTCGCCGCTCTTGCTCGGCTGGCTGGTGGCCGCGCTGATTCGTCTTGCGACTGGCTCGGCGACCGTCGCGATGACGACGGCTTGCGGCGTCGTCGCGCCAATCGCGTCGGCGAGCGGCATCGTCGTGAAACCGGAGCTGCTCGTGCTCGCGACGGGTTCCGGTTCGCTGATCTTCTCGCACGTGAACGACGGCGGCTTCTGGCTGATCAAGGAGTACTTCGGGATGACGGTGGGGCAGACCTTCAAGACCTGGTCGCTTTGCGAAACCATCATTTCACTGTTGGGTTTAGGCTTGACCTTCGCGCTCGCGATGGTGCTGTAATGAGCATTGGGCTTTAGGAGCAGGAAATGATTTTTATCGTGATGGGTGTGTCGGGCGCCGGCAAGACGCGGATTGGCGAGCTGCTGGCGGAGCGTCTGTCGTGCAGCTTCACGGATGGCGACGCTTTTCACAGCGAAGCGAACAAAGAGAAGATGCACCGCGGCATTCCCTTGACCGACGACGACCGCTGGCCGTGGCTCAAGGCGATCCGCGCCGCGATCGAAGTCAAGGAGCGCGCGGGCGAGACGGCGGTGTTCACCTGCTCGTCGCTCAAGCGCTCGTATCGCGACGTCCTGCGCGACAGCGATGAGGACGTGCGTTTTGTCTACCTGAACGGCACGCTCGACGTGCTCAAGGCGCGGCTCGGCGCGCGCAGCGGGCATTTCTTCGATCCGTCGCTGCTGCAGAGCCAGCTCGATACGCTCGAAGTGCCCGGGCCGGACGAGGCGATCGAGGTAAGTATCGATCAAACGCCGGAGCAGATCGTCGACAGCGTGGTGGCGCAAATCCAGCGGCGTTAGGCGACGGTGAAAATCGACGGCTTTCGTGGCTGAGAACGACAAAAGGCGCTCCTCGGAGCGCCTTTTGTCTGTGAGCCGTCTAGCGCCGCGCCAGACCGGCTGCTCGAGCCGTCAGCCGATCCGCTTCGCCAGCTCTACGGCCTTGCCGACATACGAAGCCGGTGTCATCGCGAGCAGCCGCTCCTTGGCATCGGCCGGAATCGCCAGCCCGCCGATGAACTGCTGCAGCGCTTCGCGCGTGATGCCCTTGCCGCGCGTCAGTTCCTTCAACTGCTCGTACGGATTCTCAATGCCGAAGCGGCGCATCACCGTCTGCACCGGCTCGGCGAGCACTTCCCAGCAGTT
Source organism: Trinickia sp. (assembly GCA_035308085.1). Lineage (GTDB taxonomy): Bacteria > Pseudomonadota > Gammaproteobacteria > Burkholderiales > Burkholderiaceae > Trinickia_A. The sequence goes on from DATGHJ010000134.1 coordinate 5,237, forward strand.
GTCGAGGTCGTCGTTCAGGCGCTGCGGGTTCACTTCGAGCTTGTCGAGGCCGCGGTTCAGCGCGTCGTACGCGAGCAGCGAATAGCCGAACGCGACGCCCATGTTGCGCAGCACGGTCGAGTCCGTGAGGTCGCGCTGCCAGCGCGAGACCGGCAATTTGTCGGCGAGGTGGCGCAGCGTCGCGTTCGCGAGACCGAGGTTGCCTTCGGAGTTCTCGAAGTCGATCGGGTTGACCTTGTGCGGCATCGTCGACGAACCGATTTCACCGGCCTTCGTCTTCTGCTTGAAGTAGCCGAGCGAGATGTAGCCCCAGACGTCGCGGTCGAGGTCGAGCAGGATCGTGTTCGCGCGCGCGATCGCGTCGAAGAGCTCGGCCATGTAGTCGTGCGGCTCGATCTGGATCGTGTACGGATTGAACGTGAGCTTGAGACGCTTCTCGACGACTTCGCGCGAGAACGCTTCCCAGTCGAACTCCGGATACGCCGACAAGTGCGCATTGAAGTTGCCGACCGCGCCGTTCATCTTGCCGAGCAGTTGCACGGCCGCGATGCGCTCGATCGCTCGCGCCAGACGCGCGGCGACGTTGGCGATTTCCTTGCCGAGGGTCGTCGGGCTGGCGGGCTGGCCGTGCGTGCGCGAGAGCATCGGCTGCTCGGCGTGCGCGTGCGCAAGTGCGACGAGACGCTGGTGCACCGAGCGCAGCGCCGGCAGGACCACGTGTTCGCGCGCGCCGGCGAGCATCAGGCCGTGCGACGTGTTGTTGATGTCTTCCGATGTGCACGCGAAGTGGATGAACTCGCTCGCGCGCTCCAGCTCCGGCTGGCCCTTGACCGCTTCCTTCAGCCAGTACTCGACGGCCTTCACGTCGTGGTTCGTGACGCGCTCGATATCCTTGATGCGCGCGGCGTCGTGCGCGGTGAAGCGCTCGATGAGCTGCAGCAGGAACTGCTCCGACGCTTCCGAGAAGCGCGGCACTTCGGCGAACCCGGCGCGCGACAGCGCGATCAGCCAATGGACTTCGACCGTCACGCGATGGCGCATGAATGCGGCTTCGGAGAGCCAATCGCGCAGCGCCTCGGTCTTGGCGGCGTAGCGGCCGTCGAGCGGCGACAGTGCGGTGAGGGCGAAGAGGGTGTCGGGGCGGGTGTCGGACATGATGAGGGCGGGACGGCTCGATTGCCGGTTAGAACAGGGGAGAATCGCGGATTTTACCACCTGCACGGGCCGCTTTCCCCCGCGTCCGCGCCGGTAAAATGCCGACTTCTCTCAGCATCGCTCGCATACGCAAAGGTCCGCATGGAACTGAAATGGCTCGAAGACTTCGTATCGCTCGCGGAGACGCGCAGCTTCAGCCGCTCGGCGGAACTACGGCATGTCACGCAGCCGGCGTTTTCGCGGCGCATCCAAGCGCTCGAGGCATGGCTCGGCACTGAGCTCATCGATCGTTCGGTGTATCCGACGCGCCTCACGTCGGCCGGACAAGTGTTCTACGAGCAGGCGCTCACAATGCTCTCGCAGTTCCGCGAGGCGCGCACCGTGCTGCGCGGACACGCCGGCGCGCCGGCCGCGACGATCGAATTCGCGGTGCCGCATACCCTCTCGCTCACGTATTTCCCGCGCTGGCTGCAGCGCATCGAGGCGCAGATGGGCCAGGTGCATGCGCGCTTGCGGGCGCTGAATGTGCACGATGCGGTGCTGTCGCTCGTCGAGGGCGGCTGCGATCTGGTGATGGGCTATCACCATCCGAGCCATCCGGTCGCGCTCGACCCTGCGCGCTACGACATGCTGACGCTCGGCAGCGAGCCGATCAGCCCGTTCTCGGCGCCATCGCGCCCCGGGCGGGCGCGCTACACGCTGCCCGGCACGCCGGACGCACCGGTGCCGTATCTCTCGTACACCCCGAACGCCTACCTCGGGCGCATGACGGAAGTGATCATCGCCAACGCGCCGGCGCGGCTCTATCTCAACCGCGTCTACGAGACCGACATGGCCGAAGGGTTGAAGGCGATGGCGCTCGCCGGTCACGGCGTCGCGTTCCTGCCGCATAGCGCCGTCGAAGACGCGGTGGCCGACGGCAAGCTGATCCGGCTCGACCGGACCGCGCGCGGCGCGGGCGCGAATTCGTTCACGCTGACGATGGAGATTCGCCTCTACCG
>DATGHJ010000135.1:0-2377 GCA_035308085.1 Trinickia sp.
TCTACAAGGGAGTCGTCACCCGCATCGAGCCGTCGCTCGAAGCCTGCTTCGTCAACTACGGCGAAGACCGCCACGGCTTCCTGCCGTTCAAGGAAGTCGCCCGCCAGTACTTCAAGGACGGCGTCGACATGCGCTCCGCGCGCATCCAGGACGCCCTGCGCGAAGGTCAGGAACTGATCGTCCAGGTCGAAAAGGAAGAGCGCGGCAACAAGGGTGCGGCGCTCACCACGTTCATCTCGCTCGCCGGCCGTTACTTGGTGCTGATGCCGAACAATCCGCGTGGCGGCGGCGTGTCGCGCCGGATCGAAGGCGACGAGCGCCAGGAGCTGCGCGAGACGATGTCGCAGCTGCAACTGCCGGACGGCATGAGCATCATCGCGCGCACAGCCGGCATCGGCCGTTCCGCCGAAGAGCTGCAGTGGGACCTGAACTACCTGATGCAACTGTGGCGCGCGATCGAAGCCGCGTCGCAAAGCGGCACGGCCGGCCAGCCGATGCTGATCTATCTCGAATCGAGCCTCGTCATCCGCGCGATTCGCGACTACTTCCAGCCGGATATCGGCGAAATCCTCATCGACACCACCGAAATCCATGATCAGGCGCGCGCCTTCATGGACATCGTGATGCCGGACAACGTCAGCAAGGTCAAGCGCTACCACGACGACGTTCCCCTCTTCTCGCGCTTCCAGATCGAGCACCAGATCGAGACGGCGTACTCGCGCACGGTGCCGCTGCCGTCGGGCGGCGCGATCGTGATCGACCACACCGAAGCGCTCGTCGCGATCGACGTGAACTCGGCGCGCGCCACCAAGGGCGCCGACATCGAGGAAACGGCCGCGCGCACGAACCTCGAAGCCGCCGATGAAGTCGCGCGCCAATTGCGTCTGCGCGACCTGGGCGGCCTGATCGTGATCGACTTCATCGACATGGAATCGGCCAAGAGCCAGCGCGAAGTCGAGCAGCGCCTGAAGGATGCACTCAAGCACGACCGTGCGCGCGTCCAGATGGGCAAGATTTCGCGCTTCGGTCTGATGGAGCTGTCGCGACAGCGTCTGCGCCCGGCGTTGTCCGAGGGCAGCCACGTCACCTGCCCGCGCTGCAACGGCACCGGCCATATCCGCGACACCGAATCGTCTGCGCTGCAAGTGCTGCGGATCATTCAAGAAGAAGCGATGAAGGAAAACACCGCGGCGATCCACTGCCAGGTGCCGGTCGAAGTGACCGCCTTCCTGCTCAACGAAAAGCGTCAGGAAATCAACAAGATCGAGTCGCGCTTCAAGGTCAACGTCGTGTTGATCCCGAACAAGCACCTGGATACGCCGCACTACAAGCTCGAGCGCCTGCGTCACGACGATGCGCGCCTCGACGAACCGCGCGCCTCGTGGAAGATGGCCGAGGAAGCCGCCCGCGAGCTCGAGTCGGAAACCGGCTATAGCAAGCGCACCGAAGAGGTGAAGCCGAAGCAGGAAGCGGCGGTCAAGGGCATCACGCCGGCCTCGCCGGCGCCGAGCGCGCCCGTGAAGCCGGCTGCGGCCACCACCCCGGCGCCCGCTCCGGTCACCCCGGCAGGCGGCGGTTTCATCGGCTGGCTCAAGAATCTGTTCGGGATGGCGCCGGCCACGCCCGCGCCGGAACCGGTGGTCGAGCAGCCCGCGCGTCCGGCGCGCGAGCGCGCGGAGCGCACCGGCGAGCGCGGCGGCGATCGCAACCGCAATCGCCGTGGCGGCCAAGGCACCCGCGAAGGCGCTGCCGCGCGCGGCGACAGCGCGATCGGCGGCCGTCAGGCCCAGCCATCGCAGCGTCGCGACGAGCAGAAGGAACAACGCGAAGGCCGCGCTGGCCGCGATCAACGCGAGCAGCAACGCGAAGGCCGTGAGCCGCGCGAGCCGCGTGAGCCACGCGAGCCGCGCGAGGGTCGTGAAGCACGCGAGCCGCGCGAAAGCCGCGAGGCCCGCGAACGCACGCAAGAGCGTCCAGAACGTGCCGAGCGCGGCGAGACGGTAGAAGCCGCGGCGCGCGGCGGCGAGCGTCAGGAACGCGGCGAGCGCCGTGAGCGTGGCGAGCGTCCGGAGCGCGTGGAACGTGGCGAGCGGCGCAAGCCGCAGCAGGAAGTCGCCGCCGACGCAACGGCTCGCAGCGAAGCGCTGGCAGCCGAAGCGGCAGCGACGTCCGCGGCTGGTGCCGGTGAAGACAGCGCCCCGTTTGATCAAGAAGTCGCAGCACGTGACGGCGAGGAACGCCGCCGTCGCCGCCGCGGCCGTCGCGGCGGCCGTCGCGAGCGCGAAGATGAAGGCGTCAATGTGATGCACGCAGCCGACATCGCCGAAGCCGAAGGCGCGGTCGCTGCTGTGCCGGCCGTTGCCGTCGAGCATACTCA
>DATGHJ010000136.1:0-2474 GCA_035308085.1 Trinickia sp.
CTCTGGCCTGGGTGCTCGCCGGAGGCGTACCGCCGTAGGTGAGTACCCAGGCCTCCCAGGCGTGAACTGGCCGACGGTGTTAGCTCACCGCATCCAGCACCGCGCGCACTTGGGCGACGCGCGCCTCATCGACCGCAGCCAGACCGCTGCCGCCAATTCGCACACCGCTGCCGAAGCGCACCGCATCGACCACCGCTTCGATCAGGCCAACGCTCGGCGTCAAGCCCCCTCCTCGATCCAATCGATGTCGCCGCACAGCACGCACATCTGCGAACCCACGCGCGTTGCGATCGACAACGTCACGCACGGCGTCGCCTCGTTGATCGACAGATAAGGCCGCGTGACGTGCACGCGCTCCGGCGCGCTGATCGCGTCGCGGAAGTACGGCCGGCGCAGCCAATTCGCGCCTTGCGCGTCGGCGAGCGGCAAGAAACCCTTGTCCTTGGCGGCGCGGTCGGCGCGCAGCACGACGTTGCACCCCGCCTGCCGGCCGTTCGAATCGAGCAGGAAGCAGCGCGCCGCGTGATCGAGCGCAAGGAAATTCCAGCAGACCTCTTCGAGCGGTTCGCCCGCCGCGAGCCGCTCGGCCGCGCGCTCGAACGCGCGCATATACGGCTGGAGGCGGCTCGCCCTCGCCCGCTCGCGCGCCTCGGCCTGCGCGCGGTAGCGCTCGGTCAGCTCGCCGATGCAAGCCGCCGCCTGCGTGCCGTCCGCGAGCCCGGGGTTCGGCCGGCCGAAGAAAAAGCCCTGCACGAAGTCGGCATCGCAGGCGAGCGCGAGCTGCGCCTCGTGCTCGGTCTCGATTCCTTCAATCAGCACCAGCTTGCCCGCCTCATGCAAGAGCGCGACGAGGCCGGGCAGGATCGTCGCCATGTCGGTGCGGTGCGCGGCGTGCGACAGCATGATGCGGTCGAGCTTCACGATATCGGGATTCAACTGCCAGATCCGCTCGATATTCGAGTGGCCCGCGCCGAAATCGTCGAGCGCGATCAGGAAGCCCTCTTCGCGGAAATGGCGCACCCCCTCGGCGAGCTTTTCAATGTCGCCGGCACCCTGCTCGAGCACTTCGAGCACGACGCGGCGCGGCGAGAGCTCGAGACGCTTCAGGTTCGCGAACAGCGCCGCCGCATGATATGGATCGGTCAGCGCTTCGGGGTGGACGTTGAGGAACAGCCACTCGCGCTCGGCGCCGAGCATCTTGAAGTTCTCGAGATGCAACGCCTGCGCAAGCCGGTCGACGAGGTGCAGCTCGCCGTGGCGCGCCGCCTCGCCGAACACGTCGAGCGCCGGCACGACGCGATCGAGCGCATCGTGCGCGCGCAGCAGCCCTTCGTAGCCGACCGCACGCATATGCGACACGCTGAAGATCGGCTGAAACGCGCTCGTGAGCGTCAAGTCGTCGTGCTGCACGGCATAGCGCTGCAGCCCCGACGTGACGCTCAATTCGAACCCGGGCGGCGGCGCCGGGATGGTTTTTGTCTCCTGCAGCGCAGTCACCATGTCGGCCTCGGCGCAACGGCAAAGCAAGAAGGGAAGTCGGGTGTCGTCATCGACGGCCTCTGAATTTCACAATGTAGTCTCAGGGCACGTTAAAGCAAGGTCCATGCGCGCGGCGGCGCACGCCGGTGCGGCGGCTCATCGCGTGGATTGCATGCCGCGCAAGGTGTGGGGCGCCGCGCGTCAGCTTACCCGCACCGCCGTGGTGCAAGCAGCCCCCGCCGCTTCGCTTGCGGATGCGCCGTATCGGTGCGGCAGGCCGGCGTGAGCGCGGACGGCCGCCGTGTGATTGCGCCTACAGCACCGGCCCGCGCACGGCCTCGCGCCGCAGAATCGCGTACAGAATGATCGCGCCGAACGTGGCCGTCCCGATCCCGCCAAGCCCGAAGCCGCCAAGCTTCAGCGAAAAGTCGCCCGCGCCGACCACGAGCGTCACGGCCGCGACGATCAGATTGCGGTTGTCCGAGAAGTCGACCTTGTTGACCACCCAGATCCGCGCGCCGGTCACGGCGATCAGCCCGAACACGACGATCGACACGCCGCCGAGCACCGGCCCCGGAATCGTCTGGATCACCGCGCCGAACTTCGGCGAGAAGCCGAGCAGCAGCGCGATTCCCGCCGCCACGACGAACACCAGCGTCGAATAGATCTTGGTGACGGCCATCACGCCGATGTTCTCCGCGTAGGTCGTCACACCGGTGCCGCCCGAAAAGCCCGAGACGATCGTCGCCAAGCCATCGCCGATGAACGCGCGGCCGATGTACGGATCGAGGTTCTGCCCCTTCATCGCGCTGACCGCCTTGATGTGCCCGAGGTTCTCGGCGACGAGGATCACCGCGATCGGCGCGAGGAGCGTCATCGCGTGCGGGTCGAAGGTGGGGGCCATGAAGTGCGGCAGGCCGAACCACGGCGCGTTCGCGACGATCGCGAAATCGATCGGCTTGCCGAGCCCCATTCCGTTCGTGACGATCGCGTAG
>DATGHJ010000137.1:0-4332 GCA_035308085.1 Trinickia sp.
GCCGGCAGCCAGCCGGTTTCCGCATCGGCGCCAATGAAGACGAAGAGGCCGCCGCAATCGTGCCGGCTGACCGTTGAGCTCTCGCCATCGCGTATGTCGATCGCCGTCAGATGCGTATCGCCGTATGCGCCGACCACTTCAGCGCGCAACCTGACGGACACGTTCGACTTCGCGGCGATCTGTTCGACCAGATAGCGCGACATGCTCTTCTCGAGCGCATCGCCGCGCAGGACGAGCGTGACCTCGCGCGCGTGATTCGAAAAGTACAGCGCGGCCTGCCCGGCCGAGTTGCCGCCGCCGATCAGATAGACGTCGAGCCCGTGCGTCGCGCTCGCTTCGCTGCGCGCCGCACCGTAGTAGATCCCTTTGCCGATGAAGCGGTCAAAGCCCTCGACTGCGAGGCGGCGCCACGCCACGCCCGTCGCAAGGATCAGCGTGCGTGCGCGGATGACTTCGCCGCTGTCGAGATGGATCTCGCGCGAGGCGGCGTCGATGCGCTCGACCGAGCGCGTCACGAGAATCTCCGCACCGAGCCGCTTGGCCTGCTGTAACGCCCGGCTCGCGAGTTCGTCGCCCGACACGCCGTTCGGAAAGCCGAGGTAGTTCTCGATGCGCGACGACGTGCCGGCTTGCCCGCCCGGCGCTTCGCGCTCGACGACCACCGTGCACAGCCCCTCGGAGGCGCCGTAGACCGCCGCGGCGAGCCCGGCTGGCCCGCCGCCGACGATCATCGTGTCGTATTCGGCGCGACGCGGTTTCGTCTGAAGACCCAGGCGCTCGGCGAGTTCGCGCGCAGCCGGCCGCAAGAGCTGCGTACCGTCGACGAGACGCAGCGCCGGGCAATCCGCGTCCGACGGGCAGGTCCCGGGCCATTTCGAAGGCAGTTCGGGCGCATCGGGCGTCATCCAGTCGTAGCTGATCTGGTTGCGCGCAAGGAACTGGCGCAGCCGCGTGCAATCGGTGTCCCAGCGATTGCCGACCATGGTCACGCGTGCCTTGGGCGGCTCGGCGGAGAGCCCTTGCAGTCCGCCGATGCGCTCGCGCGCGAGCGCGCCCATCTTGGTCGCGACCTCCGGAGACGCGGCGGCGAGCTTGTAATAGCGCACGGCATCGACGCGCATCACGCGCGACGGCTCGGCGGCTCGATACGCACCGGGGAAAGGCGAGCTGAGGGCCAGCGGGACTTCGCCGAAGATGGTCCCGGGCACGCGCCAGCCCAGCGTGCGCTCGATGCCGTCGAACGTTTTGATCACTTCCATCTTGCCGGAGATCACGGCATAGAGCGCACGCTCGCCGCCTTCATGGACGGCGAATTCGCCCGCGCACAGACGCATATCGGCGCACGTGTGAGCGAGATCGTCGAGTTCGGAGTCGGCAAGGGTGGAGAAAAGGGGGACTGCCCGGATGTCGTCAACTGTCAGCATGGCTTCGTGTAAAGCAGGCGAGTGAAAACGACACATGCGCCAAGACGGCACGGACGAAGCCAGTATAGGGCTTGCGGTCGCGAAAGTTGATCAGAGGGGTGCGCTGGTGCCCATGACGCGGGCTCAATCGGACCGCGGATAGACATGCGATCAAGACTGCGAACCCGTTTCGAGTCGATGGATTAACGCATTGAGCAGCTCGATAGGCACCGGGAAAATAATCGTGGAGTTCTTGTCGGCGGCGATCGTGGTCAGCGTCTGCAGATAGCGCAGTTGGATCGCTTGCGGCTGCTGAGCGATGACTTGCGCTGCCTGCAGCAGCTTTTCCGACGCCTGCAATTCGCCTTCCGCGTGAATCACTTTCGCGCGCCGTTCGCGCTCGGCTTCGGCTTGCCGCGCGATCGCACGGATCATCGTCTCGTTGATGTCGACGTGCTTGATCTCGACGTTCGACACCTTGATGCCCCACGCGTCGGTCTGCGCATCGAGCACTTTCTGGATGTCGGCGTTCAATTGCTCTCGCTCGGCCAGGAGCTCGTCGAGTTCGTGCTTGCCGAGCACGGCGCGCAGCGTCGTTTGCGAGAGCTGGCTCGTCGCCTCGAAAAACTTCGCGACTTGGATCACGGCCCGCTCCGGATCGACGACGCGGAAATAGACCACGGCGTTGACCTTGACCGAGACGTTGTCGCGCGTGATGACGTCCTGCGGCGGCACGTCGAACACGACGGTGCGCAGGTCCATGCGCACCACTTGCTGCACGACCGGGATGATCAGCACGAGGCCCGGCCCTTTGACCTTCCAAAAGCGCCCGAGCATGAATACGACGCCGCGTTCGTACTCGCGAAAAATGCGGATCGACGACGCGATCAAGATGACCAGAAACAGAAAAAGGATGCTGGAAAAGCCGAACGTGAAGCCGATCATGAGTGTTCTCCTTGTTTTTCGACCACGGGCACGACCGTCAGCGTGAGGCCCCGCCGGCTCGTTACGCGCACACGGCGGCCCGCCGCGAGCGGTTCACTCCCCGACACCCGCCAACGCTCGCCATGCACGCGCGCCCAGCCGAGGTTTTCACCGGCGCTATCGCCGCCGCCCGACAGCAAACCTTCGTCGATGATTTCACCGACACTGCCGACGATCGCCTCTGACCCCGTCACGACCGGCCGCCGCCGCGCCCGCAACGCTACGTTCGACACCACGAAGATGAAGAGCGCGCTTGCGGCGGTGAGGGCGGCGATCATCGGCAGCGGCACGCCGTAGCCGGGCACGTCGGTGTCGATCAGCATCAGTGCGCCGACCGCGAACGCGATGATTCCGCCGAAGCCGAGCGTCCCGAAGGTCGGCAGGAACGACTCGGCGATCAAGAACGCGATGCCGAGAAAGATCAGTGCGAGCCCCGTGTAGCTGATCGGCAGCAGTTGCAGCGCGAACAGACCGATCAAGAGCGCGATTGCGCCCGCCACGCCAGGCAGCACGAAACCGGGATTCGCGAATTCGAAGAAGAGCCCGTACATGCCGATCGTGAGCAGGATCAGCGCGACGTTCGGATCGGTGACGACGGCGAGGAAGTGGCTGCGCCAGTCGGGCTCGAGCGTGACGACCGGCGCGCCCGCAGTGGCGAGGCGGCGGACGCCGGTCGACGTTTCGACCGTGCGTCCGTCCAGTTTCGCGAGCAGATCTGGCACGTCACGCGCGATGAGGTCGACGACGTGCTGATCGAGCGCGTCGTTCGCCGACAGGCTCACGGCTTCGCGAACGGCTTTCCCGGCCCAGTCGACGTTGCGTCCGCGCAGTTGCGCGAGGCCGCGGATGTACGCCTCGGCGTCGTGGATCTGCTTGCGGATTTCGGTCGATTGCGAGTCGGTGCCGGTGGGGAGCGACGCGGCCTTGTCCTTCTGATCGTTCTGCGCGCCCTTGTTGCCGCTTTGGCCGCCGGTCACGGGCTGCGGCGGTGTTTCCGGTCCGCCGCCACCGATGCCGAGCTGCACCGGCGTCGCCGCACCGAGGTTGGTGCCGGGCGCCATCGCCGCGATGTGGCTCGAATAGACGATGTAGGTGCCGGCGCTCGCCGCGCGCGCGCCGCTCGGGCTGATGAACGCGGCCACCGGCACCGGCGACGCGAGGATCGCCTTGATGATCTGGCGCATCGAGGTGTCGAGTCCGCCGGGCGTGTCGAGCTGGATGACCGCGAGCTGCGCGCCGTCGCGCTCGGCGCGCGCCAGGCCGCGGGTGATGAAATCGGCGCTTGCCGGGCCGATCGCGCCCGAAACCGGCAGCACCAGCACCTCCGCGGGCCGCGCCTGGGCCGCCTCGCCGACGGCGCAAGCGAGCGACAGGCCGAGCGCGGCGGCGGCCCGGGCAAGCGGAGCGGCACGAGCGGACGATCGGCGAAATACGGCGGCGAACGCACCCCAAGCACCAAGCCGCCTGAAACTGACCTTGGCGAACGACAGAACCCGGGGAATCGGCGCGGTCCGAAGCAAGAGATGCGTTTTCATCGTTTTCATCGGCGCCAGGCGAGGTCGACGCCGCCGGCTCGGCAATGCGGGAAAGGCTTAAAAAGCGGCCTGATGCTTACAGATTAGGCGATTCGCGCGCGGGCGTGAGTGCTCGGAAACGCGAGGCGACTCGCCGGTGGCCAGATTCAGAGAAAAGCGCGAATCGGCCGCGGGGGCAGCGTGCGGCCGTCTGCCGTCAAAAGAAGAACGCGATGAGCAACCCTTCGGTTAGTACGCCGAGAATCGTACTGATGAGGATGGTCGATGTCGCGTTGGCCGTATAGGTCTTGCTCTTGAGCGCGAACATCGCGGCTGCGGTTGCAGTCGGCACTGCGCCGGTAATCACGGCCTGATGCGCGGACGCCCCCACCACACCGAACAACACGGCGCCAAGCCCCATGAGAGCCGGC
>DATGHJ010000138.1:0-6083 GCA_035308085.1 Trinickia sp.
CCGAGCTCGCGCGGGAATTCGACGTCACGCCGCGGGCAATCCGCTTCTATGAAGACCAGGGTTTACTCTTACCGAGCCGTGAGGGATCGAGCGGCTTGCGGCGCGTCTATTCGGGCCGCGACCGAACCCGCCTGAAGCTCACACTGCGCGGCAAGCGGCTCGGCTTCACGCTGTCGGAAATCCGCGATCTGCTCGATGTCTACGAATCGCCGACCGATACCGTGCCGCAATTGCACGCCTTCCTTGCTACGGTGGCACGCCATCGCGACGTGCTCGAACGTCAACTGGAAGATCTGAACGCGACGCTCGAAGATCTCGCGCAATACGAAGCGCAGTGCCGCGCGATGCTGGAGGAGAACGGGGTTGCGCAACCGGCGCAGACGGCAAGCAAGCGCGTCAAGGCTTGATCGAGCGCCGGCGGCGCTAAGCACGTAATCAGCTAAGCCAAGCGAAAAAATATTTCGCAGCAAGATCGAACGCATAACCGCAGCATTGCAAGGAGATGGTCCGAACGTCGCCGAACGCAAGCCAACGCATCGCACGGCAAAGCTTGTCTATAAGGCGCGAACGCACTTGATCGCCCTATGCCGACGATACAATTGCAAGCGTTTTCACGAGTCTGAACGGATGCAACGGCAGACATGAATCACTTTCCCAAACTGCTCTCGTCGCAAATCGGCTTCGACGTCGCGCAGACGCTGCTCGAAGGATTCGACCGTCACTACCGTACTTTCCGTGACGCGGCGATCCGTGCGAAGACGCTGTTCGAAGCGGGCGATTGGCACGGCTTGCAAAAGCTCGCGCGCGACCGCATCGCGTCGTACGACGAGCGCGTGAAGGAATGTGTCATCCGCCTCGAAGACGAGTTCGACGCGGAGAACATCGACGACGAAGTCTGGCAGCAGATCAAGCTGCACTATATCGGGCTTCTGACGCATCACCATCAGCCCGAATGCGCGGAGACGTTCTTCAACTCGGTCTGCTGCAAGATCCTGCATCGCTCGTATTTCAACAACGATTTCATCTTCGTGCGGCCGGTCATTTCGACCGAATACCTCGAAAACGACGAGCCCGCCGCCAAGCCGACCTATCGCGCCTATTACCCCGGCAAGGAAGGACTCGCCGCGACGCTCGAGCGCGTCGTCACGAACTTCCAGTTGGAGCCGCCGTTCGAGGACCTGACGCGCGACGTCGAGTGCGCGATGCAATCGATTCACGAAACGTACGGCGCGTTCACCGAAGCGGCCAACTTCCAGGTGCACGTGCTCTCGTCGCTGTTCTTCCGCAACAAGGCGGCGTACATCATTGGCCGCATCATCAACGGCGAGCTCGTGCTGCCGTTCGCGATACCGGTGCGTCACGTGAAGCCCGGACAGCTTGCGCTCGATACGGTGCTGCTCAAACGCGAGCAGTTGCTGATCATCTTCAGCTTCTCGCACTCGTACTTTCTTGTCGACATGGAAGTGCCCTCGGCCTACGTCGAGTTTCTCGGCACGATCATGCCGGGCAAGCCAAAGGGGGAAATCTATACTTCGCTGGGGCTGCAAAAGCAGGGCAAGAATTTGTTCTATCGCGACTTGCTCCATCACCTGTCGCATTCGAGCGATCCGTTCATCATTGCGCCCGGCATCAAGGGGCTCGTGATGATCGTCTTCACGCTGCCGTCGTTTCCGTATGTATTCAAGCTGATCAAAGACGCTTTCCCGCCGCCGAAAGAAACGACGCGCGAGAAGATCCAGGAGAAGTACCAGCTCGTCAAACAGCACGACCGCTTGGGCCGCATGGCCGATACGCTCGAATATTCGAGCGTCGCGCTGCCGCTCTCGCGCCTCGATGAAGCGCTGATTCGCGAGCTCGAGAAAGAAGCGCCGTCGATGATCGAATACGAGGGCGACAATCTCGTGATCCGCCACGTGTACATCGAGCGCCGCATGGTGCCGCTCAACGTGTTCTTGCAAAGCGGCAGCGAAGCGGACGTCGAGCACGCGATCAAGGAATATGGCGATGCGATAAAGGAGCTGATCCAGGCGAACATCTTCCCCGGCGACATGCTCTACAAGAACTTCGGCGTGACGCGTCAAGGGCGCGTCGTGTTCTACGACTACGACGAAATCGAGTACTTGACCGACTGCAACGTGCGGCACGTGCCGGCGCCGCGCAACGAGGAGGACGAGATGGCCGCCGAACCCTGGTACACCGTCGGACCGCACGACATCTTTCCGGAGACGTACGGCACATTCCTGCTTGGCGACCCGTCGGTGCGCAAGCACTTCATGCGCCATCACGCGGACTTCTTCAATCCGGCGTTGTGGCAACGGCATAAGGATCATTTGCTCAAGGGCGAGCTGCCCGACTTCTTTCCCTATGACCAGAACATCCGGTTCTGCGTCCGCTACCCCGAGCGCTTCACGGTCTCGGACGATGCCTCCGGCAAGCACGGAGGCAGCGCGCGCGCCGCGTGAAAGGCGCGAAACGAGCCGCGCTTAGCGCATCCGTACAACCCGTTATCGGTTTAACCTGGCTACGCACCATGAGCACCAAAAATAATCGGCATCCGCTCGACCACTTGTTCGCGAACAACGAAACCTGGGTCGGACGCAAGCTCGCCGAGGACCCGCAGTACTTCTCGCGCCTCGTCGACCAGCAAACGCCTGAATACCTGTGGATCGGCTGCTCCGACTCGCGCGTGCCCGCCAACGAGATCATCGGCCTGCCACCTGGCGAAGTCTTCGTTCACCGCAACATCGCCAACGTGGTCGTGCACAGCGACTTGAACTGCTTGTCGGTGCTCCAGTTCGCTGTCGACCTGCTGAAGGTGAAGCACATCATGGTGGTCGGCCACTATGGCTGCTCAGGCGTCGGCGCGGCGCTGTTCGACCGGCGCATCGGCCTCGCGGACAACTGGCTGCATCACATCCAGGACGTCCGCGCGAAGCACGCCGCGCTGCTCGATGAATGGTCGATCGGCGAGGCGCGCCATCGTCGGCTCGTCGAACTGAATGCGATCGAGCAGGTTCTGAACGTGTGCCGCACGACGATCATCAACGACGCGTGGGCGCGCAGCCAGCCGCTCACCGTTCACGGTTGGGTGTACGGGCTGCATGACGGCCGCGTGCGCGATCTCGGCATGACGATTTCGGAGCCCGGCATGCTCGAATCGACCTATAAGCGCTGCGTCGCCGCGTTGTCGGCGAACGGCGCGCGCACGGCGCAAAACGACGTGGTCGCCGCGGACGCCGCCCAACTCGGCGACGTCCCGGCGATCGTAAAAGGCGTAATCAAGGAGCTGAAACATGAGTGAGACAAACCACGATCCGATCGTCATCGCAGCAGCGGCGCGCACGCCGATGGCTGCGTTTCAGGGCGACTTCGCCGCGCTGAGCTCGCCGCAGCTGGGCGCGGTCGCAATTGCGGCCGCGCTCGAACGCGCCGGCCTCAAGTCCGAGCAAATCGAGGAAGTGCTGATGGGCTGCGTGCTGCCCGCCGGCCTCGGCCAGGCGCCCGCGCGGCAAGCCGCGCTCGGCGCCGGTCTGCCGCTTGCCACCGGCTGCACGACCGTCAACAAGATGTGCGGCTCCGGCATGCGCGCGGCGATGTTCGCGCACGACATGCTGGCGGCCGGCAGCGTCGACGTGATGATCGCGGGCGGCATGGAAAGCATGACGAACGCGCCGTACCTGCTGCCGAAAGCGCGCGGCGGCATGCGCATGGGCCACGCCCAGGTGATCGACCACATGTTCTACGACGGTCTCGAAGACGCGTATGAGAAGGGCCGTCTGATGGGCACGTTCGCCGAGGAATGCGCGGCATCGTTCGACTTCACTCGCGCGGCGCAAGATGCGTTCGCGATCGAATCGCTCACGCGCGCGAAACGGGCGAACGAAGACGGCTCGTTCGCGTGGGAGATCGCGCCGGTGAAAGTCGAAAGCCGCAAGGGCGAGGTGACGATCGAGCGCGACGAGCAGCCGTTCAAGGCCAACCTCGACAAGATACCGACGCTCAAGCCCGCGTTCAGCAAGACCGGCACGGTGACGGCCGCGAATTCGTCGTCGATTTCCGATGGCGCCGCCGCGCTCGTGATGATGCGCGAATCGACGGCCGCCCGCCTCGGGCTCACGCCGCTCGCACGCGTCGTCGGCCATTCGACGTTCGCGCAGGAGCCCGCGAAGTTCACGACGGCCCCGGTCGGTGCGATCAAGAAACTGTTCGACAAGAACGGCTGGCGCGCGGGCGAGGTCGATCTGTACGAGATCAACGAAGCGTTTGCCGTCGTCACGATGGCCGCGATGAAAGAGCACAACCTGCCGCACGAGAAGGTCAACGTGAACGGCGGCGCATGCGCGCTCGGCCACCCGATCGGCGCCTCGGGCGCGCGCATTCTCGTCACGCTGATCGGCGCGCTGAAGGCGCGTGCGGCCAAGCGCGGCGTCGCGAGCCTGTGCATCGGCGGCGGCGAAGCGACGGCGATGGGCATCGAGCTCATCTGACGGCGCTCGCGGGACCTATCGTCGTACCATTCGGCGATGGGTCAAACGCTCGGCACGGAGGTAAGCAGATGAAGACAGCATTGATCGTTGGCGCGTCGCGCGGCATCGGACGCGAGTTCGCGCGTCAATACAAGCGTGCGGGTTGGCGCGTGCTCGCGACGGCGCGCGATGACGAGGCGCTCGACTCCCTCGCCGAACTCGGCTGCGCCACGTTCTCGCTCGACATCACCGAGCCGGAGGAAATCGCCGCGCTCGGCTGGAAGCTCGACGGCGAACGGCTCGACGCCGCGGTCATCGTGTCTGGCGTGTACGGTCCGCGCACCGAAGGCGTCGAGACCATCACGGCCGAGGACTTCGACTACGTGATGGCAACGAACGTCCGCGGCCCGATGCAGCTGATGCCGCTCCTGCTGCCGCTCGTCGAAGACGCGCAAGGTGTGCTCGCGGTGCTGTCGAGCAAGATGGGCAGCATCAGCGAGGCGACCGGCACGACCGGCTGGCTCTATCGCACGAGCAAGGCGGCGCTCAACGACGCGCTGAAGATCGCCTCGCTGCAGACGCGCCGCGCGACCTGCATCGCGCTGCATCCCGGCTGGGTGCGTACCGACATGGGCGGCGCGCAGGCGGCCATCGATCCCGAACGCAGCGTCGCGGGCATGCGCGAAGTGCTCGCGCAAGCGGCTGCCGCGCATGTATCGTTCAATGGCCGCTTCTTTCAATACGACGGCATCGCCATCGAGTGGTAGTTCCAGGAGACAGGAAGATATGGTGCTCGATCAGGACCACGAGATGATCCGCGACGCGGTGCGTACGTTCGTGCGCGAGGCGGTGACGCCGAACGCCGCGCAGTGGGACCGCGACCGCACGTTCCCGAAAGATGTGCACCGGCAGCTCGCCGAACTCGGCGCCTATGGCGTGCTCGTGCCCGAGGCCTATGGCGGTGCCGGACTCGATGCACTCGCGCTCGCCGTGATCCTCGAGGAGATCGCGGCCGGCGACGGCGGCACGTCGACGGCAATCTCGGTCAACAACTGCCCCGTGTGCAGCATCCTGCTCACCTACGGCAACGATGCGCAGAAACGCGATTGGCTCACGCCGCTCGCGCGCGGCGAGAGGCTCGGCGCGTTCTGCCTGACCGAGCCGCAAGCGGGGTCCGACGCCTCGGCGCTGCGCACCACCGCCACGTTCGAGCGCGACACGTACGTGCTGAACGGCGTCAAGCAGTTCATCACGAGCGGCAAGAACGGCGACGTCGCGATCGTGATGGCCGTCACCGACAAAGCCGCGGGCAAGCGCGGCATCAGCGCGTTCATCGTGCCGACGAATACGCCCGGCTACGTCGTCGCGCGCGTCGAAGACAAGCTCGGCCAGCATTCGTCCGACACCGCCCAGATCGTGTTTGAGGATTGCCGCGTGCCGGCCGCGAACCGCATCGGCGCGGAAGGCGAAGGCTACCGGATCGCGTTGTCGGGACTCGAAGGCGGACGCATCGGGATTGCCGCGCAAAGCGTCGGCATGGCGCGCGCCGCGTTCGAAGCCGCATTGGCGTATGCCAAGGAGCGCGAGAGTTTCGGCTCGCCGTTGTTCGCGCACCAG
>DATGHJ010000139.1:0-2655 GCA_035308085.1 Trinickia sp.
TGTCGCTTTTGCCGTAGAATGTCCGACTTGTTTTTAAATTCCGACTCTGCCCATGGCGAAGACCGCAGCTCAGGACCCCGCTCGTGCCGCGCCAGGCGGCGATGGCGCGCCATCGCCGGAGAACTACGAAGCAGCCGTGGCGGAACTCGAGGAACTGGTCGCGCGAATGGAAGGCGGCACGCTGAGTCTTGAGGAATCGCTTGCCGCGTACCGGCGCGGTGCCGCTCTTGTGGCGTTCTGTCAACAACAATTGGAAAAGGTGGAGCAGCAGGTCCGCGTTCTCGACGGCGAGACGCTGAAGCCGCTTTCCTCCAACGCAGCTCCCGCGGATAGCGGAGATGATCTATGACATTTGAAGAATGGATGCGTTCGGTGCTCGGACGCGTCGAGACGGCACTCGAACACTACTTGCCGGGGCCGGACGCTGCCCCTGCCCAACTGCACGAAGCGATGCGCTATGCGGTGCTGGGCGGCGGCAAGCGGGTGCGCCCGTTGCTGTGCCATGCGGCCGGCGAGTTGACCGGCGCTAGCGCGAAGGCGCTCGAAGCGGCGTCGGCGGCACTGGAAATGATTCACGTCTATTCGCTCGTGCACGACGACATGCCGTGCATGGACGACGACGAACTGCGCCGCGGCAAGCCCACGGTGCACGTCAAGTATGACGAGCCGACGGCCTTGCTCGTCGGCGATGCGCTGCAATCGCAGGCGTTCGTCGCGCTGACCGACGGCTCGGCGCTCGCGACCGCGGCACAGGCCGCGCTCGTGCGTGAGCTGGCGCTCGCGAGCGGCTCGATCGGCATGGCCGGCGGCCAGGCGATCGATCTGGCGAGCGTAGGCCTCGCGCTTACGCGGCCGCAGCTCGAAACGATGCATCGGATGAAAACCGGTGCGCTCTTGCGTGCAGCCGTGCGCATGGGCGCGCTGGCGGGCGAGGCACCGGGCGACGAGGCCCTGCGCTTGCTCGACGCGTATTCGGCCGCGGTTGGCCTCGCGTTTCAGGTCGTCGACGACATCCTCGACGTCACGACCGATTCCGCGACGCTCGGCAAGACCGCCGGCAAAGACGCGAAGGACGGTAAGCCGACCTACGTGTCGATCATCGGGCTCGATGCGTCGCGTGCGCTGGCTGCACAGCTGCGCAGCGAGGCGCACGAGGCGCTCGTGCCGTTCGGCGCGCGCGCGCAGCGTCTGGCCGAACTGGCTGACCTGGTTGTGAACCGGGTGAGTTGAACGCGGAAGTTAACGCTATAAGCCCGCCGCCGCGCACGAAACATG
The DNA here is from genome assembly GCA_035308085.1 of Trinickia sp. Taxonomy (GTDB): domain Bacteria; phylum Pseudomonadota; class Gammaproteobacteria; order Burkholderiales; family Burkholderiaceae; genus Trinickia_A. The sequence continues at coordinate 1,276 of DATGHJ010000139.1, forward strand.
ACGGGTGTGCGCGAGAAAAGTGCGGGCGCGTAAGTTTTCCTACAATGGAACGACGATGTACGACTTGCTGAAAACTATCGACGACCCGGCGGACCTGCGCCGCCTCGATCGCCGCCAACTGCAGCCGCTCGCCGACGAGTTGCGTGCCTACGTGCTCGACAGCGTGTCGCAGACGGGCGGCCATTTGTCGTCCAATCTCGGTACGGTCGAACTGACGATCGCGCTGCACTATGTGTTCAACACGCCGAATGATCGCATCGTCTGGGACGTGGGACACCAAACATATCCGCACAAGATCCTCACGGGCCGCCGCGACCAGATGCACTCGCTGCGCCAGCTCGGCGGCATCTCGGGCTTTCCGCGCCGCACGGAATCCGAGTACGACACGTTCGGCACCGCGCACTCGAGCACGTCGATCTCGGCTGCGCTCGGCATGGCGATCGGGAGCAAGCTCAAAGGCGATGACCGCTTCTCGATCGCCGTGATCGGCGACGGCGCGATGACGGCCGGCATGGCGTTCGAAGCGATGAACAACGCGGGCGTCTGCGACGACGTTCCGCTGCTAGTGATCCTGAATGACAACGACATGTCGATTTCGCCGCCGGTGGGCGCGCTGAATCGCCATCTCGCGCGCCTGATGTCGGGCCGCTTCTACGCAGCGGCGCGCGCCGGCGTCGAGCGCGTGCTGCGCGTCGCGCCGCCGATGCTCGAACTCGCCCGCAAGCTCGAAGAACACGCGAAGGGCATGGTCGTGCCGGCCACGCTCTTCGAAGAGTTCGGCTTCAACTACATCGGGCCGATCGATGGCCACGATCTCGATTCGCTGATCCCGACGCTCGAGAACATTCGCGAATTGCGCGGCCCCCAATTCCTGCACGTCGTGACGAAGAAGGGCCAAGGCTACAAGCTCGCCGAGGCCGATCCGGTGCTCTATCACGGTCCGGGCAAGTTCAATCCCGTCGAGGGTATCAAGCCGTCGACGGCGCCTTCCAAGAAGACCTATACGCAAGTGTTCGGCGAATGGCTGTGCGATGCGGCCGAACTCGATTCGCGCGTGGTCGGCATCACGCCCGCGATGCGCGAAGGCTCGGGCATGGTCGAGTTCGAGAAGCGTTTCAAGGATCGCTACTACGACGTCGGCATCGCCGAGCAGCACGCGGTGACGTTCGCGGGCGGCCTCGCGACCGAAGGGCTCAAGCCGGTCGTCGCGATCTACTCGACGTTCCTGCAGCGTGCTTACGACCAGCTGATCCACGACGTCGCGCTGCAGAACCTGCCGGTCGTGTTCGCGATCGACCGCGCGGGCCTCGTCGGCGCGGACGGCGCGACGCACGCGGGTGCGTACGATCTCGCGTTCATGCGCTGCATCCCGAACATGAC
>DATGHJ010000140.1:0-5815 GCA_035308085.1 Trinickia sp.
TATGCGTGGCGGAGCGGCGCAATCGCAAAGCACGACGTCGCCATCAGCTGCAGTCTCACCCATGAATTCGATGCGCCGTGGGCCACCCGCCTTCGCTATCGTGCCGGCGCTCCTGCACGCCTCGCAGTAAGCGGAACCGCCGATTAATGCGACTTGATGAGCGGCGTCGCCGATAGTGAATCCGCGGCCGCTATATGGAAGGATTTCGCCTCCGTGCTCCAACTTGTCGCCCACCACCGCGATACGACGCCTCATGTCCGCGCCTCCTCTTCACTTTTCGTTCCGGTTGAAGCCAAAATCGCCTTGAGCGAGCGGTCCGTCATCCCGATGCATCGCGAATGACGTTTTCCTTGGCCTATGGGAAGCGCGAATTGTCGGACAGATGGGTATCTTAAAAATTGGGGGTAAACACGTGGTTGGTAGTCCTGCAAGTCTTGCGAGAGGGAAGACGGCAAGACATGCGCGAGCGATAGAGGCCAAGACGCCAGGGCGGTTTGCCGCGGTGGTGGACTCACCAGATACAACAAAACCCGCCGAAGCGGGTCGATTCTATTGAGCCGTTCGAGCTCGATGCTGGGTTAAACGTATGACATTCGTCTAAGTAAGGAAGTGCTGTTAAGGCTCATACGAACGGCGAGTCCGCGGCGCGAAGCGATGGCCTCGCTGCCGCGGGCAAAACAGCTTCCTTACTTCGTTGCCACCACCACCGGAATCCCCCGCAACGTCCCCGCGCCCTTCGCTTCGTCGAGCGCTTTTTGCACGTCACGGCTCGTCGCGGCTTCGACGCCGAGCTTCACGGCAAGATCGCGTTCGCTGCGCTTCACGCCGGCGAGGTTCGCGAGCTTCACGTGCCCATAGCCACGCACACGTGCATGCAGTTCGGCGAGCTTTGCGACATCGTCGGCATTGGCTACGTTCAACACCGCGAATGCGCGCCCCATCGTCCCCTCGTAGTCATCGGCCAGCGCCCGCTCCATGCGCCGCTCGACCGCGCGGCCGAATGGGTCGAACGCCGTGCCGCGCAGGCCGCGCCATTTTGCGAGCGTGCCGAGTACCGGCCACATCCACTGGCCGAACTGCATCTTGCGCGGCACGCTGCCGTGCTTCGGTTTAGCCAAAGTCGGCGGCGCGAGGTTGAACTTCACCGTGAAGTCCTTGCCCGCCGTGCCTTCGAATTGCGCCTCGAGCGCTTCGCGGAACGCGGCGTCAGTGTGCAGGCGCGCGACTTCGTATTCGTCCTTCACCGCGAGCAGCCGGTAGAACGTCGTCGCAACCGCACGGGAGACGCGCTCGCCGCCGATATCCGCTTCCGCTTCCGCATGCCGCGCGGCGTCGACCAGCGCGCGATAACGCGTGACGTAACGCGCACCGCCGTACGCCGCGAGACGCGTTTCGCGATCGGCGATCAGCGCATCGAGCGATTCGACCGCCGCTGCCGCCGCCGAAGCCGCAGGCTTGGAAGCATGGCGCGCCGCCCACAGCGCATCGAGCCCGGCTGGATCGCCCGCAGCAAGCCGCCCCACTGCGAACGCGAGCTGGTTCATCGGCACCGCGACGTTGTTCAGCTCTATCGCGCGCATCATCGCCGCGTGCGACACCGGCACGAGCCCCAACTGCCACGCGAAGCCGAGCATCAGGATGTTCGCGCCGATCGTGTCGCCGAGGAACTTCGTCGCGAGCTTCTGTGCGTCACAGACCGACATGAAGTCCTCGCCGGCGGCGTGGCGCATCTTGTCGATGAGTGCGTCGGCGTGCAGGCTCGCGTCGGGGTTCTGCACGAACGACGCGTTCGGGATCGCGTGCGTGTTGACGACGATCCGCGTGCGGCCGTGCCGCACCGATTGCAGCGCCTCGGCGCTCGCGCCCACCACCATGTCGCACGCGAGCAGCACGTCGGCCTGCTGCGTGTCGATACGCACTTGGTTCAACCATTCGTCGCGCGCCGCGAAGCGCACGAACGACAGCACCGAGCCGCCCTTCTGCGCGAAGCCCATGAAGTCGAGCACGGAAGCGCTCTTGCCTTCGAGGTGCGCCGCCATGCTGATCAGCGCGCCGACCGTCACGACGCCCGTGCCGCCGACGCCCGTGACGAGGATGTCGTACGGCGCAGCGTCGAGATGCGTGGCCGGGATCGGCAGCGCATCGACGCGCGCAGCGAGTGCAGCTTCATCGAATGCGGCGCCCACCGCCTTCTTGAGCTTGCCGCCTTCGATCGTCACGAAGCTCGGGCAGAAGCCGTTGACGCACGAGTAGTCCTTGTTGCACGACGATTGATCGATGCGGCGCTTGCGGCCGAGCGGCGTCTCGACGGGCTCCACCGACAGGCAGTTCGACTGCACGCCGCAATCGCCACAGCCTTCGCAGACTTCCTCGTTGATGAAGAGGCGCTTGTCCGGATCGGGGAATTCGCCTTTCTTGCGGCGGCGGCGTTTTTCGGCGGCGCAGGTCTGGTCGTAGATCAGCACCGTGACGCCTTCTATTTCGCGCAGCTCGCGTTGCACCGTGTCGAGTTCGCTGCGATGGTGGAACGTCGTGCCGTTCGGAAAGAGACCGTGCTGGCCATCGTATTTCTCGGGCTCGTCGCTCACCACCACAAAGCGCGACACGCCTTCGGCCTCGACCTGCCGCGCGATTTGCGGCACGGAGATGCTGCCGTCGACGGGCTGCCCGCCCGTCATCGCGACCGCGTCGTTGTAGAGAATCTTATAGGTGATGTTCGTGCGCGCCGCGACTGCCTGGCGGATCGCGAGAATGCCCGAGTGAAAATAGGTGCCGTCGCCGAGATTCTGGAAGACGTGGCGCGTTTTCGTGAACATCGAATGTGAGGCCCAGTCGACGCCTTCGCCGCCCATCTGAATGAGCCCTGTCGTATCGCGCTCCATCCACGACGCCATGAAGTGGCAGCCGATGCCCGCCTGCGCGATCGAGCCTTCCGGCACTTTCGTCGACGTATTGTGCGGGCAGCCCGAGCAGAAGTAGGGCGTGCGCCGCACCGCGTCGGCGGCGTTCGAGAGGATTTGCGGCGCGACGAGATCGACCACGCGCTCGCGCCGATCGAGCGCGGGCTTGTGGCGCGCGAGCCAGTTCGCGAACACGGGCAGGATGCGCGACGGACGCAGCTCGCCGAGATCCGACAGCAGCAGTGCGCCATCGGCGTCGTGCTTGCCGATCACCGCGGGGCGCGCGCCCGTGTTGCGGTTATAGAGGGCGTCCTTGATCTGCTGCTCGATGACCGGGCCTTTCTCTTCGATCACGAGCACTTCCGAGAGACCTTCGATGAACGTATCGATCCGCGTCATTTCGAGCGGAAACGACAGGCCGACCTTGTAGATCCGCACGCCGGCCGCCTCGAGATCGGCGACGCTCAAATCGAGCCGGCGCAGCGCTTCCATCAGGTCGAGGTGCGCCTTGCCGCACGTGATGATGCCGACGTTCGCCTGCGGGCTCGGCGCGATCCATTTGTCGATGCTGTTGGTGCGCGCGAAGCGGCGCACGGCGTCGAGCTTCGCGTGAAGCCGCGATTCGATCGTGAGGCTCGGCAGATCGGGCCAGCGGTTGTGCAGGCCGCCGGCGGGCGCCTGGAAATCCTCGGGATCGGTCCAGTCGGTTTGCAGTGCGTCGAGATCGACAGTCGAGCCCGATTCCACCGTCTCCGAGATCGCCTTGAATCCAACCCACGCGCCCGAGAAGCGCGACAGCGCCCAGCCGTAGAGGCCGAACTCGAGCATGTCGGCGATGTTCGACGGATTCACCACCGGCATGTGCCACGACATCATCGTGAAGTCGCTCTGATGCGGCATCGACGACGACACGCAGCCGTGATCGTCGCCCGCTACCACGAGCACGCCGCCGTGCGGCGATGAGCCGTAGGCGTTGCCGTGCTTCAACGCATCGGCGGCGCGGTCCACGCCCGGGCCCTTGCCGTACCACATCGCAAACACGCCATCGACGGTTTTTTCGCTATCGGCTTCGACGCGCTGCGTGCCGAGCACGGCCGTGCCGCCGAGCTCTTCGTTGATCGCGGGCAGAAAGCGCACGTCGCTCGCGGCGAGCAGCTTGCCGGCCTTCCACATCTGCTGATCGACCATGCCGAGAGGCGAGCCGCGATAGCCGGACACGAAGCCGGCCGTGTTCAAACCGCGCGCTTTATCGAGCGCGCGCTGCGAGAGCATCAGGCGCACGAGGGCCTGGGTGCCCGTGAGGAAAATGCGGCCGCGCGTGGCGGTGAGGTTATCGGTGAGGCGGTAGTTCGACAGGGCAGGCGTGTCGAGCGACGGCGGGCGGGCGGTCATGGGGGGAGTCTCCGGTTCTTATGCCATCCGCGGCGAGTTCGAGAACCAAGCGGATCGGGCGGATGGAGCGGACCTGCGACGGTGGGTCCGCGGAGACTCTATTTTTCAGCGGCAATAAGGGAAGATTTTTGCTATCTCGTTGTCGTTGCGGCGCCAATGAGCAATTTGTTCTCGCATTGGCAATTGGTGCGAGTGATAACTACTTGCCTTCGTCGGGTGCCGCCGTGATCGGCCTGCGCCAGATGTTCTGACCGCGCGGCGTTTCTTGCGCTTCGCTAGGGGCGAAGCGCGCGAAATTGCGGCGCACCCCAAACCGCATCAGCAAGGCCGCGTACCGGACTGAACCGCCTCCAAGGTGGGCTCGTTCCCGGCCTGCGTCCCAGCCTCCGCTCCGGCCTCCCCCAATGGCACGACCTTGTCGAAGTTCCTGTAGTCGATGTGCGTGACGCCGTCTTCGTCGTCGTGCAGCAGGTCGGCGAAGCGATGGTGCCAGAGGATGTCGCTGTGCGACCACTCGTAGCGCGCCTGCATCGTCTGGGCAGTGGTTTCGTCGGAGCCCTCGATCATCACCAAGAACGACGCGTCGGACTGCGCGAGGCTTTCGGCCGTCTCCCCGAAGAGCGGGCTCGTCTCGTCGATCACGTGCACGAGCAGCCACCCGAGCAGGAAGATCGGATGCTGATCGCGCACGAGGCCGAGATCGCGGATGCGCCATAGCGCGTCGCCTTCGGGCGTCGTTTCGCGGCGCACGAGCCGCAGCTTCGCGTGCGCTTCCGCGATCACGTTCTGCCGCGCGTTGGCGGCGCGCACCATCAGCGTCAGACGGCCGTCGTACGGCCGCACCACGGTGTGGCGCGCGAAGATGATCTTTGCGCGCGGTCTCGAGAAGCGCGCGAAAATGAGACCGGTGGCAAGCGCGATTCCCGACATCCCGATGAAGATTTCCAGCGTGGCGATCAGGTGCGCGTAGTAAGTTTGCGGATGCATGTCGCCGTAGCCGACCGTCGCGAGCGTCTCGACGCTGAAGAAGAACGCGCCCGGGAAGCCTTTCGGATACTGATTCGCGATCGGGTCGGTGCCGAGCATGTAGAGGCTCGCGAACACCATGTTCAAGATCAGGAACATCGCTGCGAGCGCGCCGAAGAAGCTCGGCCAGTTCAGGTTCAGCGCGCGATGGTAGAGATCGAACCACGCGCGCGCCGGCATGCCGTGCGCGATCACGGTGCCCGAACTGGTGGTGATCTTGCGGCCGCGGGGGACGTGCCGCTCGGGTTCGGGCTTGTGGTCGGAGGTCCAGGGGGATCGGGTTGACATGGGCGGTGAGCGCACGGGTTCTTTTCGCTTGCAGCGTAGCACGCCGCTCGCGTTTTTTTGTCCACCGCAGTACTGGGCAAGGCGGCTTTCGGCCTGGCCTGCGCCGTTTCGCTGATTTACCTGCTTACTGGATTATTGCCGCCGCAAGTGCCGGCAGGCGCCTGCTGCCTTGGAGAGGCTGGACGCCTGCCGTGCCGTTCACGGAAACG
>DATGHJ010000141.1:0-8112 GCA_035308085.1 Trinickia sp.
TGCTCGCGTTCATGCCGTCCTGCATCATCAGCAAGCGCGCCTGATGCAAGCGCGTGGTCTTGACGTACTGCATCGGCGAGGTCGACGTCACGGCCTTGAATTGCGCGTGAAACACGGCGAGGCTCATGCCGGCTTCGCTCGCGAGCGTGTCGACGTCGAGATCGCTGCGATAGTCGGAGTGAATGCGGCGCAGCGCTTTCGCGATGCGGCCGAAGTGGTGCTGATACGTGAGCGCAGCGCGAATCGCGTCGCCTTGCACGCCGGTCAGCACGCGATAGCAGATCTCGCGCACGATCGACGGCCCGAGGATGCGTGCTTCGAGCGGGGTCTTGAGCGCTTCCAGAAGGCGCAGCACCGCGTCGCTAAACGGCTGGTCGAGCGGCGTCGAGTAGATGCCTTGCGGCTCGCTGATGGCGGGAGGGTGCCCGTCGTCGATCTGCAGCAGCAATTCCGCCGCCATCGCCAGATCCACGCGGATCTTGATGCCGAGCAGCGGCTCTGCCTCGCTCGCCTCGGTCTCGACTTCGAACGGCAGCGGCACCGAGAACACGAGATATTGCTGCGCGTCGTAGACGAACACTTTGTCGCCGAGAAAACCGCGCTTGCGGCCCTGGCACAGAATCACGATGCTCGGGTCGTACATCGCCGCCTGGCGGGGATGAGCACGGCTCGAGCGCATGAACTTGACGCCGTCGAGACGCGAGTGCGTATAGCCCTCGGCGGGGGCCAGCTTGGCGAGCAATTCGACCATCCGCTGCTGCGTGGGGCTCATATAAGTCGTTGCCGGTGTGAGGGTTGCCATGATGAGAACGGTCCGTCCACTATATCGGTGTTCAAGAGGATCAGGCTTGAAATTTAGCACCAAACGGTATCTATGAGTGGGTGGCGAGAGAAATAGGCAAGTCTTCGAGATATTCAGGTATTCACCGGCTGGCGCCCGGTCCTTACGATGGGAGCCCTGACGGACTCCGCCTTTTGTTCGTGCAGAAGTCCGTGCCGCATCCGACAGGAGAAAAGCCCGTGATCGACCGTGTCCAGGCGATGCGTACCTTCGTTCGTATCGTCGATACCCAAAGCTTCACGCGCGCCGCGCTTTCGCTCGACATTCCGCGCGCGACTGCAACAACCATTGTCCAGAACCTCGAAGCCATGCTCGGCGTGCAGTTGCTCCAACGCACGACGCGCCGTTTGAACCTCACCGCCGAAGGCGCCGCGTACTACGAGCGCTGCGTGCAGATCCTCGCCGACATCGACGAAATGGAAGCGAGCCTGCGCGACACCACCGACAACCTGCGCGGGCGTCTGCGCGTTGAAATGCCGGGCGCGGTGGCCACGGCGCTCGTGTTTCCCGCGCTCGACGATTTTCATGCGCGCTTTCCGAACATCGATCTCGCGATCGGCTTGAGCAATCGCGCGGTCGATATGGTGGGCGAGGCGCTCGATTGCAGTATTCAGCTCGGCGAGCTGCCCGACTCGGGGCTCGTCGCGCGGCGTCTCGGCGTGCTCGAGCAGGTCACCTGCGCGAGCCCCGGCTACCTCGCGCGGCACGGCACGCCTATGTCGCTCGACGAACTGAAAGCCCACGTGGCCGTCAACTGCATGGCCGCTGCGGGCGCCACGGCAGGGCGCGGCGCCGAGTTCGACTTCGAAGACGAAGGCCGCGTGTCCACGGTGAAGGTCGAAGGCTTCGTGCAAGTCGCCGACGAGCACGCGTATCTCGCCTGCGGGCTCGAAGGGCTCGGCCTGATCCAGCCGTCGCGGATCGCGGCGCAGCCGTATCTGGACTCGGGGCTGCTCAAGGAAGTGCTGCCGCGCTATACGCCGGTGCCAGTGGCGGTGTCGGTCGCGTATCTGAAGAACCGGCGAGTGTCGCCGCGCGTGCGCGCGTTCGTCGATTGGCTCGCCGAGCTGTTCGAGCAGGCGGACAACGTCGGCAAGGATGTGTCGCGCGTGCGCCAGCTGTTGCGCGGCATGCAGCCGGTCGCCGCATCGCGCGGCTCGGACGGCGGTTCGAGCCCCGCCGTCCCCGGCGGCAGGCGCGCGCGGCGCGAGCCGGATGCTTTGAATATCTCTTGAGGTTGTTTTTCCGGGCGTACCCGGCTGATCACAATCGGCGTTTCCCCGGCGTCCTTCGTCAAGCGTCGCCGGCTTGCTTTCGAGGAGCTCCGATCATGACCGCCGTCGCACGCCGCAATCCCGCCGTTCTCAGGGATCGATACGATCTCTTTACCCGCACGCTGCACTGGATTTTCGCCGCGATCATCCTTTACGCGATGGTCGCCGGCTTTTCGCTGCACATCATCACCAATCAAGCGCTCTGGCATTTCGTGTCGATGCTCAACATGTCGCTCACGACCTGCCTGATTCCGCTGTTTCCCGTGCGTTTCGTCTGGTCGTTCTTCCGGCCCGAGGTGGCGCCGATCGAATCGATTCCGCGCTGGCAGCGCGGCGTCGCCCATCTCGTGCATTCGCTGATCTATGCGCTCGCGGCGTTCGTGCTCGTCAGCGGCGTCATCATGACGCCGGACGGCTTCCGCTTCTTCGGCCTCTTCTTCCTGCCGACGCCGTTCAGCCAGGGGCAGGTCACCGACCATTGGTTCGTCTTGCACAAGGCCGGCTGCTATGCGCTGATGCTGCTCGTCGCGGCCCACATCGGCGCGGCGCTCAAGCATCACTTCATCGAGCGCAATGGCCTGCTGAGAACGATGCTCTGACGCGCAGAGCGGAAGTGGGGCCTGATTCGAGCGATTTGGCATTGCCGGCCCGAACCGTCTATCTTCGAACCACGCGCGAAGACAAACGGAGTGGAACATGGCCAAGCAGACCGTTGCGGATTATCTGGCAAAGATGTTGCAAGCGGCCGGCGTCGAGCGGATCTGGGGCGTGACGGGCGACAGCCTGAATGGCCTTTCCGACAGCTTGATGCGGCTGGGGTCGATACGCTGGATGCACACGCGCCACGAGGAAGTGGCGGCGTTCGCGGCCGGCGCCGAAGCGGCGGCGACCGGCAAGCTCGCGGTGTGCGCGGGAAGCTGCGGGCCGGGCAATCTGCATTTGATCAACGGGCTGTTCGACTGTCATCGCAATCATCAGCCGGTGCTCGCGATAGCGGCGCACATTCCATCCTCCGAGATCGGCCTCGGCTATTTTCAGGAGACGCATCCTCAAACGCTCTTCAAGGAGTGCAGCCACTACGTCGAGCTCGTGAGCAACCCGCGGCAGTTTCCGCGCGTGCTCGCCACCGCGATGCGCACCGCCATCGACGAGCGCGGCGTTGCCGTGATTGTGCTGCCGGGTGACGTTGCGCTTGCCGAAGCGCCCGAGGAGGAAGTGCAATGGGCGCAGCCGGGCAAGTCGGCGACGGTGCCGTCACCGGCCGATATCGATCGCCTCGTGAAGCTGCTCGACGCCTCCGATGCCGTGACGCTCCTGTGCGGCAGCGGCTGCGCCGGGGCGCATGACGAAGTCGTCACGCTGGCCGACATGCTCGGCGCGCCCGTCGTGCATGCGCTGCGCGGCAAGCAGTTCGTCGAGTGGGACAACCCGAACGACGTGGGCATGACCGGGCTCATCGGTTTTTCGTCGGGCTATCACGCGATGTTGTCGTGCGACACGCTGCTCATGCTCGGCACCGATTTCCCATACCGCAATTTCTATCCGCAAGCAGCCAACATCGTGCAGATCGACCGGCGCGCGAGCGCGCTCGGTAAGCGTGCGCCGCTCAAGCTCGGGCTCGTCGGCGACGTGCGCGAGACGCTGCAGGATCTGCTGCCGAGGCTGGCGCGCAAGGCGAATCGCCATTTCATCGGCCGCGCGCTCAAGCACTATGAGGCCGCGCGCAAAGGCCTCGACGAGCTTGCGCGGCCGTCGGCGCCCGGACGGCCGATCCATCCGCAATACCTGACCAAGGTCGTCGACGAACTGGCCGCGGAAGACGCCGTCTTCACCGCGGACGTCGGCACACCGACGCTATGGGCCGCGCGCTATCTGACGATGAACGGCAAGCGCTCGCTGCACGGCTCGTTCAATCACGGCTCAATGGCGAACGCGATGCCGCAGGCGCTCGGCGCGCAGGCGGCGCATCCGGGCAGGCAAGTGGTGTCGTTGTCGGGCGACGGCGGCTTGTCGATGCTGTTGGGCGATCTGCTCACGGCACGCCAGCTCGATTTGCCGATCAAGGTCGTCGTCTTCAACAACAGCGTGCTTGGCTTCGTCGCGATGGAGATGAAGGCGGGCGGCTATCTCGACAACGGCACGGACCTCGCCGCGACCAACTTCGCCGATATCGCGAATGGGGCAGGGATCTTCGGCGTGCGTGTCGAGGAATCCGAGCAACTGGCCGACGCGCTGAAGCTCGCGTTCTCCAAGCCGGGGCCCGCGCTGGTCGATGTCGTCACGTCGAAGTACGAGATCGCACTGCCGCCGAAGATTCAATGGGAGCAGGCGAAGGGCTTCAGCCTTTACATGCTGCGCGCGGTGTTGAACGGGCGCGGGGACGAGGTGGTGGAGCTCGCGCATACGAATCTGCGATGAGGGTTGGCATCGAAACTGGCGACGCGCGCTGAGGTTCGATTCGCGCGCGTCGGCTCACGCTACGCCGCCGCTCGGCGGTGATCAAACACATTCAACGCTGACCCCGCGCGGAACCATTCGAGCTGCCCCGCACTATACGTGTGCCTGAGCCACAACGTCTCTTGCTTGCCGTTGGCATGCGTCAGGCGGCATTCGACTTCCTTGCCCGGCGCGAGCGCTGACAGCCCGAGCAAATCGACGCGATCGTCGGCGAGCACGCGCTCGTAATCGGCGGGATCGACGAACGTCAATGCGAGCAACCCCTGCTTTTTCAAATTCGATTCGTGAATGCGCGCGAAGCTGCGTGCAATGACCGCCGCGCCGCCTAGCAAGCGCGGCGAAAGCGCCGCGTGCTCGCGGCTACTGCCTTCGCCGTAGTTGAAATCGCCGATCACAATCCAGCGCAGCTTCGCCTCGCGATAACGGCGTGCCGCTTGCGCAGGCGTGAGGCCGGTTTCGCCGCTCAGTCGATCGACGGTTTTGCCGATGTCGCCTGTATAGGCGTTGGTCGCGCCGTTCAGCAGGTTGTCGCTGAACTTGTCGAGGTGGCCGCGAAAGCGCAGCCACGGGCCCGCCGGCGAGATGTGGTCGGTCGTCGTCTTGCCGCGCGTCTTGATCAGCACGGGCAGGTTCGTGAAGTCGTGTCCGTCCCAAGCGGGCCACGGATGCATCAACTGGATGCGCTCACTGTTCGGATCGACTGCCAGCTCGATCGCGTGACCGTCCGCGGGCGGGGCCACATAAGTCGTGCGCCCCGGCTCGAACGCGGTGGGCGGCACTTCGGGCGCAGGCTTGGGCGGGGTCAAGGTGAACGGTTTGCCGTCGGCGCCCGTCAGCGTGTCGGTCAGCGGATTGAACGAGAGCCGGCCCGCGAGCGCGAACGCGGTGACGATCTCGGGGCTCGCGATCAGATTCATCGTCGTCGGCGAGCCGTCGTTGCGGCGCGGGAAATTGCGGTTGTACGACGTGACGATCGTGTTCGGCGCAGCATACGCTTGCGGATCGCGCCGCCACTGGCCGATGCAGGGGCCGCATGCATTGGCGAGCACATTGCCGCCGATCGCGGAGAGCGTATCGAGCTGACCGTCGCGTTCGATGGTCGCACGCACTTGCTCCGAGCCCGGTGTCACGAGAAACGGCACTGCCGTCTTGAGCCCGTGTGCGCTCGCCTGCGCGGCGACGTCGGCCGCGCGGCTCATGTCTTCGTACGACGAGTTCGTGCAACTGCCGATCAATGCCGCGGAGACGGCTTCGGGAATGAGGTTCTCGGCGCCGCGGAGTTCGGCGGCGAGCTGCGAAATCGGCCGCGCGCGGTCGGGCGAGTGCGGGCCGACGACATGCGGCTCGAGCGTCGACAGATCGATGCGGATCACGCGATCGTAGTAACGCTCCGGGTCGGCTTCGACTTCGGCGTCCGGGGCGAGCAGATGGGCGTATTGCTGTACGAGCGGGGCGAGTTCGCCGCGGCCGGTGGCTTCGAGATAGGTCAGCATCTTCTCGTCGGCGGGGAACATCGACGTGGTTGCGCCCAGCTCGGCACCCATGTTCGTGATGGTCGCCTTGCCGGTCGCGCTGATCGTGCGCGCGCCGGGGCCGACGTATTCGACGATCGCGTTGGTGCCGCCCGACACGGTGAGCTGCCCCGCAACGCACAGAATCACGTCCTTCGGAGCGGTCCAACCGTTCAACTGCCCGGTGAGATAGACGGCGATCCGCTTCGGATACAGCACTTCCCACGGCAGGCCAGCGATGGTCTCGACGGCATCCGCGCCGCCCACGCCCACCGCGCACGCCCCGAGACCGCCCGCGTTCGGCGTGTGCGAATCGGTGCCGATGATCAGTGCGCCCGGGAACGCGTAGTTTTCCAAAACAACTTGGTGGATGATGCCCGCACCCGGCTCCCAGAAACCCGCGCCGTATTTCGCGGCTGCGCTGCGCAGGAAGTCGTAGACCTCGTGGTTCTCGACGATCGACGCGCGCAGATCCGAGATGCTGCCGGTGCGTGCCTGAATCAAGTGATCGCAGTGGATGCTGGTGGGCACTGCGACGCGCTCACGGCGGGTCTGCATGAATTGCAGCATGCCGGTTTGGCCGAGCACGTCCTGAAACACGACGCGGTCCGGACGCAGCATCAGATAGCTGCTGCCCGACACCAGTTCTTGATTCTCCGGGTCGTCGAGATGGCCGAGCAGTACTTTGTCGGCGAGCGTGAGCGGCCGGTTCATGCGGCGGCGAACGACGGCGAGCGTTTGCTCCATGCGTGCGTACAGCGCGGCGGCCATGGCCAGCGGGGATTCGAGTGCGGACATTGCGGATTCCTCTATTGTGGGGTGTGGGGTGCCGCAAGTTTGCGCATCGGCGAGGTCTGCGTAAAATGAATTTATTCTGCGAATTGGTTCATATTTCTTATCAGTGCGCGCCGGGCCGCCCCAAGCGTACTGATCGCCCCCCTCGGGGGGGAGCTTTGCATGGGACCGGAGTAAGCGCTAAAGCGCCAACTCCGGTCGACATTGAACGAAGGGAGCGTGGGGGCTGTTTATATGAAAATCGACATCCTGGGCGTGCAGGCGTTTGTCGCCATCGCCGATCGAGGCAGCTTCCAAAACGCCGCGGACGAGCTTCACGTCACGCAGACGGCAATCACGCAGCGCTTGCGCAAGCTCGAAGATTTTCTTGGCGTGACGCTGATCGAGCGCACCACGCGCTCGATTGCGCTCACGCGCATCGGCCGTGAATTTTTGCCGCAAGCGCGGCGTCTGCTCGAGGAACTGTCCTATGCGCTGATGGAGATTCGCGAGACGGGGAAGGCCGAGCGCGGCGACGTATCGATCGCTTGCGTGCCGACCGTTGGCGTGCAGTATTTGCCGCGCATCATGCAGGAGTATTCGGCGCGCTATCCCCACAATCGCATCAAGATCCTCGACCATGCTTCATCGGCTGTCGCCGACGCCGTGCTGCATCGCGAAGCCGAGTTCGGCATCAATATCGCGGGCGCGCATCATCCGGAGCTGTCGGCGATTCCGCTGATCGAAGACCAGTACGTGCTGATCTGCGACGACGAACATCCGTTGGCGAAGCGCCGGCGCGTATCGTGGCGGCAATTGCAACCGTACCCGTTGATCTTCGCGGGGCAGGTGAGCGGCAATCGCGCGCCGCTTGATCTCGCGCTCGGCACGAGCGAATTGACGCTTCAGTCGTTCTACGAAGTGCAGCGCAGCTCGACGGCGGTCGGGCTCGTCGCCGAGCGCGTGGCCGCAGCCGTGGTGCCGCGTCTCGCGATTCAGAAGGGGGCGTACCCGAGCATCCGGATGATCGAGCTGGTGGAGCCGGTCGTGTCGCGCACGCTCGTGCTCGTGGCGCGCAAGAGCGCGCGGCTGTCGCCTGCGGCGCAGGCGCTGTACGACATGATTCGGAAGCGGGCGGTGGTTAGGTAGCCCCTACAGGCTCATGTGCCATTGGACAGCGCCGAGCATTAACTCGCTTCCGCATTTCGGACTATTCCTATAGCTCGTCAATCAGCGGGCTGGTTATGTTGCGTTC
>DATGHJ010000142.1:0-2800 GCA_035308085.1 Trinickia sp.
AATCGACGCCATATTTGTCCGTCAGCATGCCCCACAGGCCGCCCCAGAACGCTTTCTCAAGCGGCATCTCGACCTCGCCGCCGGCAGCGAGCGCGTTGAACACGCGCTTCGCCTCCGACTCGTCGGACGTCCCCAGCGAAAGCGATACGCGGCTCATCCCGTAAGCGGTCGTCGGGCGCGAATCCGACGCGAAAAACGACACCGACGGCGACGTGAATTCGCAATGCATGACGTAGTTCTCGAGTTCCTTGGGAGGGGCCATCTCCGGCGGGCCCTCCTTCCATCGCTTGATCGCTCCGATCTCGCCTTTGAAGGTGTCCTTGTAAAAGCCAAGCGCTTCTTCGCACTTGCCGCCGCTAAAGAACACGTGTGGCTGCATCTGCATGGTTCGACATCTCCCGTGAAGCCGGTGGTTTTGAGGGCCACGGGGTTCTGCGCACCGTCGCGCGAACCTCCGCGCTAAGCGGCCGTCATGCGCCGGATGTCTGGCAGGCGCTACGCTTTATGGGTTTCGCTTGAACGCAGCTTCGAGCGCGTGGAGCGCTGCAGGCGTGGCCGCGATGCGACGAAGGGTTTCGCAGTGGGGCTCGATGCGTTCGATCGCCTCGATCAACGCAAGCACTTGCGAGATGTCAGACCCATGGCGAGCAATCGCCGCGTCAATGGAGAGCACGTTTTCCTCGCCGATCGCGAAACGCCAAAGCTCCATCTGCGCGTTGGCGCGCATCGCCGCCTCGACGACCGCTGCGCGCGCTGCCGGCGCGTCCGGCAGTTCCAAAATGCCGCTGCGCAGCTGCACGAGGCCTTCATGCTCACGAACGTTCACGATCCAGGCACGGTCGGCGGTATCGATCGATAGTTGCCAAGCGTCGCCGCAACGCACGATCTCCACACCAAACCGATCCGCGACCGCGTCGATGTGCAGCACTTCGTCCACGTCGACGCGTGTCATCGTGTCGTCTCCCACCAGGTCCTCATCCGTCATCGCACCGTCCGAGGCGGCCTTTTCCCGCGCGCCTTCGATGATCGATTGGAGCTGCCCGAGCAGCGCGGCCATGTCGAGTTCGCCTTTCGAGTGGGCGTCGACGGCCCTGAGCCCCATCGCCACGAATCGCTCCCCGCGCGATGTGAGCGCCAAGCGCATGCCGGCGTTGAGCGAAAGCAGCCCGTCGCGCATGAGGCGGCGCTTGGCCAGATTGACTTTGGCCGAAAAGCGCATCGCGTCAGGCGACGTACGCGCGATCGCTGCGCCGTCAAAAGCCCCGCAGTCGCGGGCCACGAGCACGTGCAGCTCCGGGTCGGAGAGCTGTCCCTTTTGGTGCGCTAGCCGCAGGATGGTGAGGCACAGGTCGCGCGAGCGTGGTGTATTGGGCATGGCTGCTCTACCTTTCCATACCCAGCATAAAGCCCACGACGCTTGCTGGAAAGGCGTTCAGAATCTGACCCGGTCGGCTTATGGCTGGGTCAGCCCCGGCAATGCACGCCGCTTCGATTTCTCCGAACCGGCGTCGAGCAAGGCCAGTCCGGAACTATTCGGCGTCAATCCTCGCCGATGGTATGCGTTAGACGACCACATCCACTGGGTCGGGCGCGATCCTAAGACCGGCCATCCGCTCTATGATAACTATATGGAGGCGCCGGCGTTTATCAAGGCGTGCGGCGATTTGAAGCATCCGAGCGCGCAGACGCTTGTCAAGCTGCGCAAGGTGAAATCGGCGTCCGACGTCGAGACGATTTTCGATTTTCCGAGCGTGTGGGATCTTATCGTGTGGGTGAAGCCGAACCCGAAGGGCGCGTTCGCCCTTAAGAATCCGTTCGTCAAACCATAGCGAGCGCGAGTCTTCCGGCTTCAAGATCGAGCAGCCGCCGCTTGCGCCGCAGGCCGCCTCCGTAGCCCACGAGCTTGCCGTCGGCGCCGATCACGCGATGGCAAGGCACGATGATGACGATGGGATTCGCGCCGTTGGCAGCGCCGACGGCGCGCGCCGCGTCTGGTTCCCCGATGCGACGTGCCAGCGCGCCGTAAGATATCGTCTCTCCATAGGGGATCTCGCACAGCGCGTTCCAGACGAACAAGTGGAACTCGGGGCCCCTGAGGTGCAGCGGGAGGTCGAAGACTTTGCGTTTGCCTGCGAAGTACTCGCCGATCTGCGCTTGGACGCCTGCTAGAACGCCGCGCAGCCGGGGCCCGGCACCGGTCGATCTAGCCGGCTGCCGGCCGCGGGCGAATCCAAGACCCGTCAACCCTTCGTCATCTGCGGATGCGATCAACGGACCCACAGGCGTGTCAAAAAGGCTCTCGTGTATCACATTCGGCAAACCCACCGCGGCGCTTTTTAGTTGCATCAGGCGGCGTCCTTTTTCGCACGTCGGAGCTTGGGCAATTCGACCAAAAAGTAACGGCGCAGAGCCCCGCTATACGGCCAGCGTACCATCCGTCGTTCCACGCGAACAACCGGACCTATCTTTACCCTATAGTGCCGTACCAGCACGAGTACGGGCCACAACGCTGCGGCACGCCGCCGAACGACCGCGACGCGGATCAGACCATCGATCTGCCAGATCACGTATGCGCCGCGACGGTACGACGGCAGCAACGTGACCGATGGCGAAAGCCGTTCATCACCCCAGGCGATCAGGTCGAACTTCAACTCGCGCTGCTATCAGCAGCAAGCGAAGCGGCAGCGCGGGTACGAGCAGAGGGATAGAAACGAGAGGCCGGCGCACAAGCGCCGGCCTCTCGCTGGTATCCGAAGCGTCGCTGTTTAGATCTTCTGCGTGATCGTCAACAGGAACTCTT